>NZ_DJDC01000015.1:0-3210 GCF_002430855.1 Acinetobacter sp. UBA5934
GATCTAGAGGGTTCTTTTAAAGCAATGGTTCAGTTTGCTCAAGGCCATGTGGTAGATCCCAGTGGTAACGAAGCCAAAAAAATGCCTCGTTTAACCTCAGAAAAAGAAGCGCTGTTACTGGTTACACCGACACTGGATATGAGTGATGTAACACAAATAACCGCTGAAATTTATCAAGATGGGCGCTTATTGCGCCAAATTAAGCTGCAAGATCCTACGCAAATTCCAGCTTCAGACCAAAATAAAACCGATACACGACCGCACGTTTCATATAGTAAACGTGCATGGTCAGCTAGACTGAATTGGGATGAAGTACGTCCAGGATTACAAATAAAAATTATTGATCAGCAAAATCGAAGCGGTGAACTGTTTGAAGAAAAAATTGATTTTGCAGCGCCCGGGGAGTTGGTCGTAAATAACATTCGTGTCGGAATGTTGACCGATTATCCAAAATCCAATGGTCATTATATGCTGTTGCAGCCAGAAAAAGCGGGTACAGATTATTTTCAAACCATTCCTGCAGCACAAATGACGGTTGCCAAATATGACGATATGACCTTGAATCGGGTCATGGTTTCCAACGGTACCATTTATGATGTTGCCAGTACCAGCACAGGGGGAGATTACGCAGGGGATATGCGTGAAGATGTGGGTAAATCCACATTCAGTGTAGGGATTAATCTTGCAAACTGGGGTATTACCAGTGCTTCTATGGCGAGTCAAAGCCAGCCGCAGCTGACTCAAACTGTAGTCGTGCATCATACTCGGGGAAATTATGCCAATGGCGTGCAGGGACACGGTTTAAGTGGCGGCAATGGCATGCTGACCTTATATGATTCGGTGGGCAATGAATTCAGTCATGAGATTGGTCATCATTATGGATTGGGGCACTATCCTGGACAAGAGGGAGATAATCTATTCTGGGCAGCGCATCATGCAGACAGCGGTTGGGGATATATTGGCTACCGTAATATGATGCGTGGCAATCTGTCATGGACGGCAACCTGGAAATGGGATGGAAGCAACGGGATTCCCAACTTTCAGAACATTTTCCCTTATGGTAAAGATGCAATGTCTGGAGGCTATGCGGACAGCACCATCTCTAGATATACCCATTACACGGGTTACAGTACTTTTTTAAAGATTCAACCGCATTTTGACCGCTATGTCTGGGATGAGACTTCACCTACAGGTTATAAAAAATGGAATAAAGATACGCGCCAAATGGAAGTTGCACAGCCGGTTATGCCGAATTCAACATCTCCTGTGTGGTATCAGGCCAAGCAGAATTACCCGCGGCCCCGTATATTTGGACAGCCTGTGCTGACCATTTTAGGTGGATATGACCCGGTAAATCAGATGGGGCTGCTGTATCCTGCTGCGCGTTCCAACTGGGGCAATGTTTATGATTTACCTAGTGCAAATACTGCTTTGGATCAATCTGCCTGTTGGTTAAATATTCAATATCCCAATAGGGTGAAGAACGTTGCATTATCACCGGCGCGTCTGGGAAGTAATGCCAATAAATTGCATGTCAATCTGGCCATTTCAGATCAGCCGCAAAAAGTAGATTTGTATTGCAAACAAGCCAATGCAAATGAAAAGTTATTGGCATCGATTGATATTCCGCACTATACCGATGTGATTACACCTGCGGTACATATTGGTAAAGCAGAGGGTTATAGTGCATTAAGGAAAATTGAGTTGCCTACTTTGGAGCAGGAATTAATAACTCAAGCATCCAATGATGTGGTGAGCTTGAAGCCTGCGACACAACTGCTTTATGACGCTTATAAGGCGAATAAAAATGAGTTAAGCGCCTTGGCGGTACAGCAGATGGATCGTTATACACAACAGCAAAATACCATTTACCGTTTAAACCGCTGGATGAATGTATATCAGGCAGATTTAAAGGCCAATCAGCCTGAAGCGCTGACTGCATTAAATCATTTTATTGAGTTACTGGGTTTGTCGAAAAGTGATTTGAACAGCAATACCTCATTGATTAAAAATGGTACAAACTGCCTAAAAGTTGAAAAGCTTGAAAATGGTCAATACAACACCTCCATCAGTGGTTCAAGTGGTTGTAGTGCTAATGCATCGGAACAGTGGGTTTACGATGGTTTAGGGCGGATTCAAAGTAGATATGCAGTAGGACAATGCTTAACCAGTACAGGCGGCGGTGCAAAGATTATTTTGACAGACTGCGCAACAGATAAAGATACACAAATCTGGACAATGAAACCTGAAACCACAGCAATTACCCAATCGGGTCAATGTTTCGATTTGGAATCGGGTCGCTTAACCAATAACCGTGCAAACCTAATTCGCTATGCTTGCACTGGAGGTGGAAATCAGAAGTGGAGCAATTTAACGCCAAATAGCAGCTTAATATTGGCTTATTTAAAACCACAAAATTTAAGACTCTTAGTCCAATAATGTATTGATAGTTTCTTTGTCGCAATAAGGCCACTATTGACTCTATTTATAGTCTATCAGTCATCGCACAAGCCCTCTCAGGAGGGCTTTTTATTTGCCTCAGATTTAAAACTCGTGCGCCATGCGATCGAATCATTTTAATTCGTATGGATCAAAAACCAGTGTTGATAGTGGAATGATTAGACTTCAATCCTGATCATTAAAACCATGCGCAATGGCTGTACTCAAGCAAATTTAAGACGTTGATGCTGCACGCTGGAATCGGTTTTTATTCTTATGGTTAATATTGGCTTGAAAAATTGATTAGAACTGAGGTCATTATGAATTATAGATAAGATCTGATGGGAAATTACCCAATGCTTTTAAGTTAATGGAATAGGATGAAGCTCAAGTACTGAATACGACAACGTGCTACTAAACTCGTTACTAAATGCAAGGCGTAAAAAAAGCCCTCAACGGGCTTTTTTCAATGCAACAACTTAGTTAGCTAAAGCTTTAACTTGTGCATTCAAACGGCTCTTATGACGAGCAGCTTTGTTTTTATGGATGATGCCTTTATCAGCCATACGGTCAATTACCGGAACCGCAGTTTTGTATGCTTCTGTAGCAGCAGCATAATCACCAGCAGCGATAGCAGCTACTGTACGTTTAAGATAAGTACGAACCATAGAACGTAAGCTAGCGTTGTGTTTACGTGCTTTAACGTTTTGACGAGCACGTTTTTTAGCTTGAGCAGAGTTTGCCACTCGTGCACTCCTTGAATTAGATTGG
>NZ_DJDC01000037.1:0-4336 GCF_002430855.1 Acinetobacter sp. UBA5934
CAACTGAGCTATTCCCGCAATATGGAAGTGAATTATAGAGAGTTTCATTCAACTGTCAACTCTTTATGCTTCCAAATGTTTAATTAATCAGCACGACGCCAAATAGTTCCTTGACGGGTATCTTCCAGAACCACACCCTGATCCAGTAACGATTGGCGAATTTCATCGGCTTTGGCAAATTCTTTGGCTTTTTTTGCGTCTTTACGTTGCTGAATCAGATCTTCAATCTGTTGTTCCGACAAGCCTAGAGCTTCCTGACCAATATCTGATTTCAAGAAGTCATCTACATTGTATTGCACCAAACCTAAAATATCAGTCAAATGACGCAAGGTTGAATAATACAGCGCAGCCTGTTCAGCATTTTCATCTTTAACAGCACGGTTCAATTCTTTATTAATTTCAAATAACACAGCAATTGCTTCAGCTGTATTGAAGTCATCACGCATTGCTGCATTAAAGCGTTCTACTAAAGCCTCATCTAAAGTTTCAACAGTTTTTTCACCATACACTTGTTGATAAGCTTTAAATGAATGATAGAAACGTGACAGGGTATTTTTTGCTTCTTTCAGTGCTGTATCAGAGAAGTTTACAGGACTGCGATAATGCGAAGAAACAATAAAGAAACGGATCACTTCAGGGTGGAATTTATCCATCACATCACGAATGGTAAAGAAGTTACCCAAAGACTTTGACATCTTCTCGCCATCAACATTAATAAAACCGACATGCATCCAGTAGTTTACATACTGTTCGCCTGTTGAGGCTTCAGACTGTGCAATTTCATTTTCATGATGCGGGAAGGTTAAGTCCGAACCACCACCATGAATGTCAAAATGATTACCTAAGCAGCAAGTGGACATTGCCGAACATTCAATGTGCCAGCCCGGACGACCATTACCCCAAGGTGAAGCCCATGACGGTTCATTTTCTTTGGCATGTTTCCAAAGTACAAAGTCAAAAGGATGTTTCTTTTCAACTTCAACATCGACACGTTCCGAGGCGCCGGCTTGCATATCTTCCAGTTTACGACCAGACAAACGACCATATTTGGCAAATTTTTCTACTTCAAAATATACATCACCATTTGCAGATGGATAAGCCGTGCCTTTATTAACCAGGTTGCCAATCATGTTTTGCATCTGGTCAATATAATCTGTGGCACGAGGCGCTTCATCTGGATGTAAGCAGCCCAAGTTTTCCGCATCTTCATTCATGGCCTGAATAAAACGATCGGTCAATGCAGTAATGCTTTCACCATTTTCATTGGCACGCTTGATGATTTTGTCATCAATATCGGTGATGTTACGAACATATTTGACGTTCCAGCCCTGGCTGCGCAGGAAACGAATAATGTAGTCAAATGCAACCATGACCCGAGCATGTCCAATATGACAGTAATCATATACCGTCATACCGCACACATACATGTCGATATGTCCTGCTTTACGTGGAACAAATTCAACTTTTTTACGTTGCTCTGAGTTATATAGAACAAATGGTTGCATAGGTTTTCTAGAAGCTTATTGAAAATGGTGTCCAATCTTAACCTAAGCACTTTTTTTCATAAAGTTAAAACGAAAAAATGCAGGAATTTTTTAGGGAATATACCTTTATGCGAACGTTCAAGGTCATGGCTGATAATCTAAGATGACACATTGCAAATAAAAATAATCAGCAATGAATAGGGGAAATAACAATTGAGTAATGAAAAGTGCATTTTGATAGATAATGATTAAAAGCATGCCAGCTCGTCATAATTTCTGCACAATTATTGAAATCTTGTAATTTAGAAACGTGACATTTGCATAGATATGATAAAATTGCGAAAATTATTTTTTGCTTGATTGAATCAACTCTGTATAGAGTAAAGGTAAACCTATTTTGAACCCACCAAATATGCCAAATCAAATAGACTTTCAAAAAGTTGCATTAGAAACTTTGCGTATAGAAGAACAAGCACTGGAAATATTGGCGGCGCAAATTGATGATCGTTTTAGCCGTGCTTGTGAAATTATCTTACAGTGCCGAGGGCGTTTAGTCGTAACCGGCATGGGGAAGTCAGGGCATATTGGCCGTAAAATGGCAGCCACCTTTGCGTCTACGGGTACGCCATCATTCTTTATGCATCCAGGTGAAGCCGGGCATGGTGATTTAGGTATGCTGGTTCCTGGCGATGTGCTCATTGCTATTTCTAACTCGGGCAAGAGCGATGAAATCATGATGCTCATGCCTCTAATCAAGCGTCTGGAAATTCCTTTAATTACCATTAGTGGCGACAACAAAGGCCCGATGCCGCAAAATGCAGATGTGGCCTTAACTTTAGGCAATATTCAGGAAGCATGCCCACTCGGTCTGGCACCAACGTCAAGCACCACGGCAACTTTGGCTTTGGGTGATGCACTGGCTGTAGCATTACTGGATGCACGTGGCTTTACTGCTGATGATTTTGCCATGTCACATCCGGCAGGTGCTTTAGGTAAACGATTGTTGCTGCATGTAAAACACCTCATGCATACCGGCACAGAATTGCCAAAAGTATCTCCAGATACACCAATGAATCAGGTTTTATACGAAATCTCAAATAAACGCCTAGGTTTAACCACAATTGTGGATCAAAATGACGTACTGCTCGGGATTTTTACCGACGGTGATTTACGTCGTTTAATTGATAAGCAACAAGGCTTTGATGTGAACCTGCCTGTTTCAGAAGTGATGATCAAAAATCCATTGACCATTACCCAGGAAGCACGTGCTGTTGAAGCTTTAGAGCGTATGAACGAAAAGAAAATCAATCAATTTGTTGTTGTCGATGATGTAAATAAGGTTATAGGTGTGATTAGCATGCATGACCTGATTCAAGCCGGGGTGAATTAATAAATGGCATCTTATATTTTATTGGAACAGGCGCGCCATATTGAAGCCTTGGTGCTTGATGTCGATGGAATTCTGAGTGATGGTTTTGTGACCCTGACCAATAGCGGAGATGAAATTAAATCCTTTGATATCCGTGATGGTTTAGGTATGAAACTTGTACAGAAATCAGGTATCAAAGTCATTATTATTACTGGACGTAAAAGTAATATTGTGGAAAAGCGCATGTCTGATCTGGGTGTAGACCTGGTTTTCCAGGGTCGTGAAGATAAAGGTGTAGCCTTACGTGAAGCCTGTGCTCAGTTGAATGTTGCTCCAGAAGACTGTTTGTATATGGGCGATGACTGGCCTGATCTATCGGCATTTGCCATTGCCGGTATGAAAGTAACTGTTCCCAATGGTCATGTAGAAGTTCGACGCCGTGCTGACCTGGTCACTCAGGCGATGGGTGGTCGTGGTGCGGTACGTGAAATCTGTGACATGATTTTGATGGCGAAAGGAACTTACCAACAGTTGCTTGACACTTATACCGCTGTCCCACATTAATTGTTAAACAATTCATTGAACTTGAGTTAAGTACCACACTTATGGATACAAAAGTTTTATACGTAACTGCTATAGCAATTGCAGCTATAAGTGGTGGTTACTACTATTACAGCGGTAAGGGTAACAAGCTTGAGGTTGACTCGGCCCGAAGCATGACCTATTCCGCTGAAAAAATTAACCTGACTCAAACCGATGAAAACGGTAATTTGTATGTCCGTGCGCAGGTCGATCGGATGGAGCAGGACATGCAAAAAAAGACAGCAAAACTCATCAATCTGAATGCGTCAATGTATAAAGATGGCGCGGTCGATGCTACTTTCTATGCCAAAGTGGCGAACAGTTATGATGATAATAAACGCGTGGTTTTGTCAGGCAATGTCGTGGCAACCAAGCTGATGCAACAAGGCAAAATGCAGTTTCAGACGCAAGAATTAACCGGATATCCTGAAACCCGGCAAATTGAAACAGATAAACAGGTCATTGTGCAATCTCCTCAAGCTGAATTTGTAAGCCAAGGTCTGAAAGCCAATTTAAATGACGGTCAATACGAATTTTTTAATATTCGAGGAAAATATGAACCAAAATCTTAAGCTTACATTTTCTAACACCTTGCTTAAGCAAGCAGCTTTAGTCGGTTTGGTTGTATTCTCGTCGGCAGCGGTATTTGCCATTCCTTCAGACAGAAATCAGCCTATTTCATTGGTTGCAGACCGTGCAACTTATAATGAAAAAACCGGGGTGACCACTTATACCGGTAATGTCATCATTGAACAGGGCACTATGAAGCTGCAAGCCAACTCTATTGTTGCCAATCTGAACAGTCAAAAACAGATTAGCAGTATTACGGCGACTGGTGGTCCGGCACGTTTCCAGCAGCAGACTGAAGTCAATAAAGGTCTGGCCAAAGGTCAGGCACAGA
>NZ_DJDC01000123.1:0-5261 GCF_002430855.1 Acinetobacter sp. UBA5934
GTCGACATCATGAACCTGCAAAAAGTGGCGGCGATTAAAGGTGCAGATGAAACCGCGAATGGTCTGGTGGAAGTGACGCTGGAAAATGGTGCGAAGTTAGAATCGAAAACCATCATCCTGTCGACCGGTGCACGCTGGAGAGAGATGAATGTTCCGGGTGAGCAGGAATACAAAACCCGTGGTGTGGCCTACTGCCCGCACTGTGATGGTCCACTGTTCAAAGGCAAACGTGTGGCGGTGATTGGTGGCGGGAACTCGGGTGTAGAAGCGGCGATTGACCTGGCCGGGATTGTCGAGCATGTAACCTTGGTTGAGTTTGATACCAAACTGCGTGCGGATCAGGTCTTGCAGGACAAACTCAACAGCTTGCCAAATACCACCGTGATCATGAATGCACTTTCAACAGAAGTGGTCGGTGACGGTTCACAGGTGACTGCGCTGAAATATAAAGACCGTGCCACGGATGAAGAGCACACGGTGGAACTGGCGGGAATCTTTGTGCAGATCGGTTTGTTGCCAAATACCGACTTCCTGAAAGCATCGAAAGTGGAACTTTCCAACCGCGGCGAGATTGTGATTAACGAGCGCAACGAAACCAGTGTCAAGGGTGTATTTGCAGCAGGTGACTGTACCACCGTGCCGTACAAGCAGATCATCATTGCCACCGGTGAAGGCGCGAAAGCATCCCTGTCTGCTTTTGATTACATTATCCGTTCCGGGCAATAAATAAAAAAAGCCAAAGTGGCTATGTAGACATAGACACTTTGGCTCTAGTTCCCCAAGTTCTTGTTTTACCCTGTTTATAGGAACTCAGCACGCTAACTCTGGGTTCTTTTTTTTATCGCTACCATTTCCCTCGTTATTTTAATTTTATACATTTTTTATTTTGCGCTTTTTTTATTGTTCTTTCCCCAAGGTTACTTCGTTGAATCAAGCAAGTTTTATTCCACTTTCATCTGTTGGATTACGAGTTAAATAAATTCAAAGCCTTAAACTTCTGCAGCAATTGTTCTTGCGTTTCCACATGTTCAGGATGCGGAATAATGCACTCAATTGGACATACCGCTATACAGGTTTGATGCTCATAAAAGCCAACGCATTCTGTACAGCGCTTTACATCAATTTCATACACTTTATCGCCCTCATAAATCGCATCATTCGGACATTCCGGCAGACACATATCGCAGTTGATACATTTGTCAGTAATCAGCAAAGCCATTTTGTCTGGACATTCAAACCGCTTGGTAAGCTAAAGATGAAGCCGAAATATCAGCCGTCGAATTCGGTAAGTTGCGAATCAGCAGGGCATAGTTCATATCGACATCTGCAGGAACTGGAATATCCACCACATGGCCTGAGCCTTTGGCATCTTCAATCAGATTACCTTTTTTATCTTTCATTTGTGTTAAAGTAAAAGTGATATTGCCTTTCGTCGTCATCAGCTCAAGTGAATCGCCGACCACAAAACGGTTTTTGACTTCAATTTTGATGTAGTCACCGTTACGCTCTAATACTTCGCCTACAAATTGTTGATGATCAAAACGCGATGAACCCGTTTCATAATTTTGATATTCACTATGAATATGACGGCGCAGGAAACCTTCGGTATAACCACGATTTGCCAAGCCCTCCAGTTGAGTCATCAATGCTGGATCAAAAGGTTTGCCTTCAAGTGCATCATCAATCGCTTTACGGTAAATCTGGGCAGTACGCGCGCAGTAGAAATAAGACTTGGTACGACCTTCGATCTTCAAGGAATGAATACCCATCTTGGTTAGACGGTCGACATGCTGTACTGCACGCAAATCTTTGGAGTTCATGAAGTAGGTGCCATGTTCGTCTTCTTCAGCGGCAAACATGTCTTCTTCATTGCGTTGTAATAAAACCGGCTCGCCAAATTGGTGTTGTTCTAGGGCGTGTTGCTCATCGGCATCTTTGTTTTTGCAGCATGACGTTTCTTGGAACGATTCTTCAATTTGTTGAACTGGAATCACATCTCCAGTTTCATCTTCAGCTGCTTTGTGAATTTTATAGTCCCAGCGACAGGCATTGGTGCACGCACCTTGATTGGCATCACGTTTGTTCATATAGCCAGAAAGCAGGCAACGACCGGAATAAGCCATACATAATGCACCATGCACGAAAACTTCAATTTCCATGTCAGGGACATGATTCTTAATTTCTTCAATTTCTTCTATAGAAAGTTCACGTGACAAAATGACACGAGTGAGTCCCATGTTTTTCCAGAATTTTACCGTTGCCCAGTTGACTGCATTGGCTTGTACAGACAAATGTACCGGCATGTCTGGAAAATGCTCACGTACCATCATGATCAGACCCGGGTCAGACATAATCAGGGCATCAGGTTGCATGGTAACCACAGGTTCGAGGTCACGAATGAAATTTTTCAACTTGGAGTTATGCGGCTGAATGTTGACCACTACATAGAATTTTTTGCCCAAAGCATGAGCTTCGGCAATGCCAATTTTTAGATTGTCATGATCAAAAGCATTGTTACGTACACGTAAGCTATAACGCGGCTGTCCGGCATAGACCGCATCGGCACCATAGGCAAATGCATAGCGCATGTTTTTCAGCGAGCCGGCAGGAGAGAGAAGTTCTGTTACGTGTGAAATGGTCATGTCATTAAAGGCATAAAAAAACTATGGCTTTATTGTAGAGAACTAAAAAAATGATTCAACCTAGTAAAAAACTCGGAATTATCAAACATGTCATCAATTTTTCATTAATATATATGGTAATCCGTATATGCATATATATCTTATGGACTCAGTCAATTTTTTTAAATGTCTTGCCGATCAGACACGCTTGGACATTCTCATGCTGATTGTGAAACAGGGCGAACGATGTGTCTGCGATTTAACCGCAACTTTGGACTTGAGCCAGCCAAAAATTTCACGACATTTGGCGCTGTTACGTAGCAGCGGAGTTTTGCAAGATCGGCGTCAAGGACAGTGGATTTATTACAGCCTGGCAGCGGATTTACCGCAGTGGTGTCTGGACGTTTTAAACAGCGTTGCTGCACAAAATGACCGTTTTAATGCTGTGAATTTATCTCACTGCGAATCTTTAAATTGTTGTGAATAAGTAGTTGGAATAATAATGAATTTTCTTTTTTTATGTACCGGAAATAGCTGCCGTAGTATTTTGTCGGAAGCACTTTTTAATGCCCGTGCACCGCAGGGCTTTAGTGCCTGTAGCGCCGGTAGCAAACCTACTGGAACAGTTCATCCTTTAACATTGAAAACCCTGCAAAATTTGGGAATATCGACGCAAGGTTTATCCAGTAAAACCATGCAGGATTGTGAACAGTTTAATCCGCAAGTGGTCATTACCGTGTGCGGTTCAGCAGCTCAAGAACCTTGCCCCTTGTATCTGGGTAAAGCCATTAAGGCACATTGGGGACTGGAAGATCCTTCGCATTTAGATGTTTCTGAAGATGAAAAAATGAAGGCCTTTATGCAAACCGTGGAGCATATTAACCGTCGTTTTGATGCTTTTTTTGCCTTAGATTTAGCCCATTTATCTGTTGAAGAATTAAGCAAAGAAATCGAAAAAATTTCTGAAATTGCCTAATCGAGAAGGTTATGACTGCTAGAAAATTGTCTTTTCTTGATCGAAATCTAACGTTGTGGATTTTTATTGCCATGGCTTTAGGCGTTGCTATGGGTGTGTATTTGCCCCAGGCATCCTCTGCTTTAAATCAAATGAGTGTAGGGTCGGTAAATTTACCCATTGCATTCGGTCTGATTTTAATGATGTATCCGCCATTGGCCAAAGTAGATTATGCCGCTTTACCGCAGGTGTTTCAGGATAAACGCACCCTGATTTTATCTCTGGTACAAAACTGGCTGATTGCACCATGCTTGATGTTTGGTCTTGCAATGATCTTCCTGCAAAATTATCCGGAATATATGACCGGTCTGATTTTGATTGGCCTGGCGCGTTGTATTGCCATGGTTCTGGTCTGGAATAATCTGGCTTGTGGCGATAACCAGTATGTCGCGGCATTGGTGGCATTTAACAGTATTTTCCAGATTCTGTTTTTCAGTACTTATGCATGGCTGTTTTTAAGTTACTTGCCGCCTTACTTTGGTGTGGGCGGACAAGTGATTGATGTCAGTTTCTGGACCATTAGCCAGGCGGTGCTGATCTATTTGGGCATTCCATTTTTGTTGGGCTTTCTAACCCGATTATTTCTGGTTAAAGCCAAAGGTTTGCTGTGGTATCAAACTCAATTTATTCCCAAGATTAGTCCGCTCAGCTTGATTGCACTACTGTTTACCATTGTGGCGATGTTTAGTCTGAAAGGTGCAGATGTCGTTAGTTTGCCAATGGACGTATTGCGTATTGCGATTCCATTGACCATTTACTTTGTATTGATGTTCTTTATCAGTTTCTTTATGAGCAAATGGATGGGAAATGACTACCCACGCACCACAGCCATTTCTTTTACCGCAGCGGGGAATAACTTTGAACTGGCTTTAGCCGTTGCTATTGCTACATTCGGTTTGGCTTCGCCTGTGGCATTTACCACCATTATTGGTCCATTGGTGGAAGTGCCTGTGCTGATTGCTTTAGTCAGCGTGTCACTTTGGCTGCGTAAAAAGTTTTATGGCAATGAGACTCGTATTGCTGATTAATTGGCAAGGAATGAAAGAAATTCTTGTTTAAATGTTCTTTATCCTTTCTAACCGCAGAGGGAGGAATTAAGAAGAATGTTCATAAAATAAATGTGAGCTGAAAATGTCATTACCGAATATTGATTTAGATTTATTACCGACACCCAACTTTGGGCAGGTTCAGGCCAAGGAATTGGCCCATCCACCGCGTATTTTATTGCTTTATGGTTCAAACCGGGAGCGCTCTTATAGTCGCCTGGCAGTGCTGGAAGCTGGGCGTATTCTTGAGTATTTTGGCGCGGAGGTGAAAATCTTCCATCCCAAAGGTTTGCCCTTACCCGAAGATGCAGAAACTTCGCATGCTAAAGTGCAGGAATTACATACCTTACTGGCTTGGGCAGAAGGTATGGTGTGGTGTTCTCCAGAACGGCATGGTTCGATGAGTTCGATTTTGAAAGCGCAAATTGACTGGATTCCACTCGCGGCAGGAGCCATTCGTGCCACCCAAGGTAAAACCTTGGCTTTAATGCAGGTCTGTGGTGGATCGCAATCCTTCAATGCTTTAAATCAAATGCGGGTTTTAGGACGTTGGATGCGGATGATCACCATTCCAAATCA
>NZ_DJDC01000187.1:0-16583 GCF_002430855.1 Acinetobacter sp. UBA5934
TGGGGATTGTTTGCTGAAATTGTGGGTCGCGGTCAAAATATTTTTTTAGAGAATGCTAATTTATTGAAAAAAATTAGTTTTCCACGCATGTGTTTACCCATTATTACTGTGCTGAATGCCAGCGTGAATTTTGCTATTATTTTTTCTTTATTTTTGATTTTTCTAATTATTGTTGGCTTTTGGCCAAGTTGGGCGATTTTTTCGATTATTCCTATACTACTGGTTCAACTTATATTCTCAATAGGCCTGGGCATGACTTTAGGCGTGCTCAATGTCTTTTTTCGAGATGTCGGTCAGTTTTTTGGAATTTTTTTACAATTTTGGTTCTGGTTAACACCTATTGTTTATCCAGTCGCTATTTTACCAGAATCCATAAAATCCATAATAGTAATAAATCCAATGTATCCAATTATCCAAGCATATCAGGGGGTTTTAGTTTCTGGTCAAATGCCTGATTTTATAACTCTTGTTTATCCATTGATATTGGGTTTAGGGCTGTGTGCCTTAGGCTTAAGCTTGTTTCGTAAACATGTTGGTGAAATGGTGGATGAGCTTTAATGGGCACAATTACAGTTACTAATTTGGGTAAAGCATATAAGCAATATTCCAATAGATGGATGCGTTTGCGGGAGTGGTTTACACCTGGCAAGGCTAAATATCATGAACTTAAATGGGTATTGCAAAATATTAATTTTACCGTTCAACCAGGTGAGGCAGTAGGCATCATTGGGATAAATGGGGCGGGAAAAAGTACATTACTAAAACTCATTACTGGCACCACGCAGTCCACAACAGGCAGTGTCCAAATAGAGGGTCGAATCGCAGCAATGCTCGAGTTGGGGATGGGATTTCATCCTGACTTTAGCGGTCGTCAAAATGCCTATATGGCTGGGCAGTTATTGGGAATGACCAGTGCAGATATAGATCGGTTGATGCCAGATATAGAAGCATTTGCTGAAATTGGTGACTATATTGACCAACCTGTACGGGTATATAGTAGCGGTATGCAAATGCGTCTGGCGTTTAGTGTAGCAACTGCAATTAGACCTGATGTGTTAATTGTAGATGAAGCACTTTCAGTTGGTGATGCATATTTTCAGCATAAAAGTTTTGAACGGATTCGAGAGTTCCGTAAACAAGGCACTACATTATTAATCGTTAGCCATGATAAACAAGCCATTCAAAGCATTTGCGACCGCGCTATTTTATTAAGTCAAGGGCAAATCGAAATGGAAGGTGAGCCAGAAGCAGTCATGGATTATTACAATGCTTTGTTGGCTGAAAGAGAAAATCAGACTGTAAGACAACACGTTTCTAATGACGGGAAGTTGCAAACTATTTCAGGTACAGGCGAAGCGACAGTAGATGAGGTGATGCTGCTCAATGAACAGGATCAGCGAGTTGAATTTATAAATGTTGGTCAATCGGTAAAATTGAAAATTGCTGTAAGAGCTGTTAACGATATCCCTGAACTTGTTCTTGGTTATATGATTAAAGACAGGCTGGGCCAGTCCATCTTTGGTACAAATACACATCATCTGAAACATAAGATAAAAGCAGTAAAAAAGGGTGCTGTAGTGAATTTTACCTTTCAGTTTGCTGCTAATTTGGGGCCAGGTACTTATTCAGTTGCAATTGCTTTACATGCTGATGACACCCATATAAATAAGAATTACGAATGGCGAGATTTGGCGCTCGTTTTTAATGTTCTTAATATAGATAAAGAAAATTTTGTTGGGGTAGCCTGGTTACCATCTACTGTGGAGCATTCTCAGTGAGCGATAATTTTTATAGGGCTTTTGAGGAAAAATATCGGGGACCAAGTGAGTTAATTATCTCACGCCTACGGGCATATCTTCCTTTTATTTCACCTTTGAAGGAAATCTATCCAGTAGCACCAGCGACCGATTTAGGTTGTGGGAGAGGTGAGTGGCTTGAATTACTCCTACAGGAAGACTTTTTACCTCAAGGTGTAGATCAAGACGAGGAGATGCTTCAAGGCTGTGTTGATCGAAATCTTCCTGCTCAGAAAGGAGATGCCACTGAATACCTTTCAACACTTCCTGATGAAAGCCAAACTATAGTTTCAGCTTTTCACGTTGTAGAGCACATCTCTTTTGATCAGTTACGTACATTAGTTTCAGAAGCGCTACGCGTATTGAAACCGGGCGGCTTATTGATCATGGAAACTCCGAATCCTGAAAGTATTGCTGTTGCCACTAAATTTTTTTATTTAGATCCAACTCACCAAAGACCAATTCCCCCCCAATTACTTTCTTTTTTGCCAGAGTATTATGGTTTTTCCCGTACAAAAATTATGAGATTACAAGAATCTAAAGAACTTGTAGGGAAATTATCACCTACATTAAATGATGTATTTGAAGGTGTAAGTCCTGACTATGCTGTGATAGCACAAAAGACGGCTCCAACTGAAATACTGGGGCTATTTAATCATGCGTTTAATCAAGAATATGGTTTACAACTAAATACTTTAGCTGAACGTTATGATACGGCTTTTTTAGATAAGGTACAGCAAGCTGAAGTAAAAGCCCGACAAGTAGATAATATTGAAAATCAGTTAAAACATATTATCCATTTAACAGAAAATAATGTTCATAATTTAGAATCAGAGATAAGCAAGTTAAAAAATATTATCCATTTAACAGAAAATAATACTCATGATTTAGAATCAGAGATAAGCAAGCTACAACAGGAGATCGCTAGTTTCGAACTAACTCAGCAGGAATTACACTCACAAATAGGCTATTGGCATGGAAGAGTTTTAGATCTACACCAAAGTACGTCTTGGAGAATAACCCGTCCTTTAAGATTTATAAAAAAGGTTATATCGGGTGAAATATTTGAAACTACTCATCGTATTAGATCCTATGATATGAGTAAAAAAGTATTATATCTACTGATCAGATCTAGCATTAATTTTGTTTCAAATAAACCATACCTACGTTCTGGAATAATATCAATTACCAAGAAATTTCCTCGATTACATCAACGTCTTGTTCAGTTTTCGGCAAAAGGAAATCTAACTTTCAATACAAAAGTAGAGGGCATTAGCTTAAACAGCAATGAAACTATAATTTTGACTCCTTATGAATCTGAAATAAATAAAAAACTTAAGAAAGTTACTAATGAAAAAGGAGCCGATAATGCGGATTGTTGTTGATGTGCAATGTGCCCAAAGTGAGGCCTCAGGTCAAAGAGGTGTTGGCCGATATGTTGTAGAAATTGTTAAAGCACTGGCTAAATTAACTAAAGATAAACATGAGCTAATTCTACTTGCAAATTCATCACTCGGATCTAGTAAAGCTGAAATTTATGATATTTTTGGTGCCTTAGTTCCACCTGAAAATATTAAGTTCTGGCTGCAACATTTTGACGATATAAGTGGGATTTCAGGTAATCCTGCACATAGAGCCGTTGCAGAATTAATCAGAGAATGGTGTATTTTTAAGCTTCATCCTGACGTGTTGTGGATTCCTAATTTTCAAGAAGGATGGAACGAGAATGCTGCTACGAGTATAGGCAGATATCATAGTGACATGATTATATGTACAACCTTACATGACGTAATACCACTGATCTATGAAGATAAATATCTCAGCAGTTCTATTCGAGGTTGGTATTTAGAAAAGATTGATCAAACAAAAAAATCAGACTTAATTTTAACTGTTTCTAATTATTCTAAACAAGAAATATGTAACCGTCTTTATATTGATCCAGATGATGTTGTAGTTGCTGCAAATTCTTATAGATCAGATGTTTTTTTTCATAAGTCATGTTCTGTTAAAGATGTTATAGCGTCCCTTAATGATGAAAAGTTTTTTCTATATGTGGGAGGGGCTGATGATCATAAAAATTTAAGTTCCTTACTTAAGGCTTATTCAAAACTTAGTCCTAACCATCAGAATTCCTATCCCCTTGTTATGGTAGGAAAGGATATCCAGCAGGCAGAAGAACATTTTAGAAAAATTGCAGAGAAATATTTAATACCTAGACAATGTTTAATATTCTTAGGTTACGCACCAGATGAACATATTTCTATACTATATAATAAATGTGCTGCATTTGTTTTTCCCTCCTATAGTGAAGGCTTCGGATTACCTCCATTAGAAGCAATAGCATGCGCTGCCCCAGTTTTGGCTGCAAATTCTTCGAGTTTACCTGAAGTAGTGGGTTGTCCAGAGGCCCTATTTGATCCATTTGATATTGATGAATTAGCAGGAAAACTTAATAAAATTATTATTGATAAAAATTATCGTTCTTTATTGATTGAACAGGAAAAAAAACAGCTTGAAAAGTTTTCTTGGGACAAATCTGCTGGCTTAATTTTAGAAAAGTTTGAAGATCTTTATTTAAATAGAAAAATTAAAGATCAAAAAATAGATGAAGAAGATCTAATTATTAAAGAAGCAGGAGAGTTAATCAAAACTTATCATTTGAATGACAGGGAAATCAGAGTAATAAGTAAATCTATCGGTGCAAATCACCCAAGTGTTAAAAATAAGATTTATATAGATATTAGTTGTTTAATTCATTTTGATCATGCCACAGGTATACAACGTGTGGTAAGAGCCATACTGCATGAATTATCGACTAACGAATTTAGTAATTATTCTGTTGAACCAATTTTTTCTTATAGTGGACATCATTATTTTTATCATTCTTTAAATATAAATGGAAAACTGCATCCTGTTGAAGAATCTTCTCTTAGAGAGTCAATTGTACATTTTTTCCCTGGTGATCATATTTTAATTCTGGATCTTCATCCCGGCAGTTTTATTGCCAAAAAACCAATATTAAATGAACTACAGATACGTGGAGTAGTTGTCGGTGTAGTGGTTTATGACTTGTTGCCAGTTCAGTTCCCAGAATTTTTTGTACCTGACCTATCTAATGAGTTCATAGAATGGCTTAAAGTTGTTGCACTCGCAGATTATGCCCTATGTATCTCTCAAGATGTTGCGACAAAATTAAAAGAATGGATTAACGATAATGTAACTGAGCCAAATCGATTTCTTAAAATCAGACATTTTTATCTTGGGGCTGATATAGATAGTTCGATACCATCTACAGGGCTCCCGAATGATTCAAATTATGTATTAGAAAAAATAAAAAATTCAAAGTCATTTTTAATGGTAGGTACTGTTGAGCCACGCAAAGGGCATGATTTAGTATTAGATGCTTTTGACATTTTTTGGTCTCAGCCTGACTCTGACAAAGTGCTTGTTATTGTGGGGAAAGAAGGTTGGCGCAATGAGAAGGTTATCAACAAGATAAGAAATCATAAACAACTTGGAAAAAGATTATTTTGGTTACAAGGAATAAGTGATGAATATTTGAATTTGGTATACAACTCTTCAACGTGTCTAATAGCTGCAAGTGTAGGCGAAGGATTTGGTCTTCCACTTATTGAAGCAGCAAAATACAATATTCCCATAATCGCCAGAGATATTCCTGTATTTCGAGAGGTTGCAGGGATTCAAGCAGCTTATTTTAATTGTACTCATGATAGGGAATTAGCCACCTTTATAGAGAATTGGATTGAACTTTTTCTACAGAATAACCATCCAAAAACTTCTTCTATTAATGCTTTAACATGGAAGCAAAGTACAGTTCAACTTATGAAAGCATTTGATTTAACTTGATATTTATATTGCGGAATTACTAATTTATTATTAGGTATATTATGATGAAAATTTCAATTATTACGGGTATTACCGGTCAAGATGGTGCTTATTTAGCACAGCTATTACTTGAAAAGGGGTATACAGTTTACGGGACTTATCGCCGTACAAGTTCGGTGAATTTCTGGCGTATTGAAGAATTAGGGATTGATCAACATCCGAACCTTCATTTGGTTGAATACGATTTAACGGATTTGTCTTCGAGTATTCGACTTTTACAAACTACCGGTGCGACTGAAGTATATAACCTGGCAGCACAAAGTTTTGTCGGCGTGTCTTTTGATCAACCTGTAACGACAGCAGAAATTACAGGTATTGGACCTTTAAATTTACTTGAAGCTATCCGAATTGTGAATCCAAAAATTCGTTTTTACCAAGCTTCAACTTCTGAAATGTTTGGTAAGGTTCAGGCGATTCCACAAGTGGAAGACACTCCATTTTATCCGCGTAGCCCATACGGTGTTGCAAAGCTGTATGCGCATTGGATCACCATCAATTATCGTGAAAGTTATAACATTTTTGGTTGTAGCGGCATTTTATTCAACCATGAGTCTCCGCTACGTGGTCGCGAATTTGTGACCCGAAAAATTACCGATTCAGTGGCAAAAATCAAACTGGGTAAACTGGATGTACTGGAGCTCGGTAATCTGGATGCCAAGCGTGATTGGGGCTTTGCTAAAGAGTATGTAGAAGGCATGTGGCGTATGTTGCAGGCAGATGAGCCTGATACATATGTGTTGGCAACAAACCGTACTGAAACTGTTCGCGACTTTGTAGCGATGGCATTTAAGGCTGCGGGTTATACGCTTCGTTTTGAAGGAAAAGACGAAAATGAAGTCGGAATTGATAGCGCAAGCGGTCAAGTTCTCGTACGTATCAATCCAAAGTTCTACCGTCCTGCTGAGGTGGAATTATTAATTGGTAATCCTGAAAAAGCCAAAGAAAAATTAGGTTGGGAACCTAAAACAACCTTGGAAGAGCTTTGCCAAATGATGGTAGAGGAAGACTTACGTCGTAACACACAAGGTTTCTCATTCTAATGATTAATGCAGTCAAAACAGTATTGATTACTGGCAGTGAAGGTTTTACTGGACAATATATGGCAGCAGAAATGCAAGCTGCCGGATATCATGTAGCAGGCTTAGGTTCTAAGTCTGCTCTTACTGTTGACTATTATCAGGCTGACCTGACGAATATTGCAGAATTAACTGCAGTAATTGCACAAGTACAACCTGATATCGTCATTCATTTGGCTGCAATTGCATTTGTTGGACATGGCGATGCGAATGCTTTTTATCAGATTAATTTACAAGGCACACGTAATCTTTTAGAAGTATTAGCAAAAGCTGAAAAAAAACCAGAAGCAATACTGCTTGCAAGTAGTGCAAATGTATATGGAAATACCTCGGAAGGAAGCCTTTCTGAAAATACATCGCCTGCACCTGCCAACGATTATGCGGTAAGTAAATTAGCCATGGAGTATATGGCCAAACTTTGGCAAGACAAATTGCCTATTATTATCACTCGACCTTTTAATTATACCGGTGTCGGTCAGACAGAAAATTTCCTATTACCCAAGATAGTTGCTCATTTTAAATCTCAAGCGAATGTAATTGAATTAGGTAATCTTGAGGTATGGAGAGATTTTAGTGATGTACGAGCAGTGGTTAATGCTTATCGTTGCTTAATCGAGGCAAAAGCATTTGGACATACGGTTAATGTCTGTTCTGAAGAGGTCTATTCATTACGTGAAATAGTGGCTATGTGTGAAGAAATTACTGGTCATCACATAGACATTCAGGTCAACCCGGCATTTGTTCGTGCCGGTGAAGTCAAAACCCTGTGTGGAGATGCGACCTTACTAAAAACAATAATAGGGGATTGGCAAGTCCCCAAACTTCATGAAACTTTAAGCTGGATGTTAAAAAGCGAATGAAAGTTATTTTATCTATAGACGCTGTACGCTTTCCGCTGACCGGTATTGGCCGATATACTTATGAACTGGCAAGACATTTACAAGATTCTCCGGAGATTACAGATCTGCGCTTCTTTACTGGTAAAAAATTTTTACCAGAGTTACCTAAGGTGACTGAAGAAGCAGGAAATCAGCATAAACTTAAGCAGTTGGTTCAAAGTAGTTATTTAGCGACAGAAGCTTATAGATTATTAATGCCTTGTTTAAAGGCAAGAGCTTTACGTGGCAATAAAGATTTCTTGTTTCATGGTCCCAATTTTTTTCTTCCGCCCTTTGCCGGTCCAAAAATCGCCACTTTTCATGATTTATCTCCGTTTACCTGGAGTGAATGTAATACGCCACAGCGTATTAAATACTTGCAAAAAGAATTAAAAAACACATTAAAACAAGCAGATGCCTTAATCACAGACTCTGAATTTACCCGACAGGAATTGTCTAATTATTTTTCTTGGCCGATCGATAAAATTCATGCAGTACCCCTAGCATGTGGTCCAGAGTTTCATCCCCGGTCAGCGGATGAATTGGCTCCATGTTTACAACAATACGGTTTAAAAAGTGGCGAATATGCACTTTTTGTGGGAACGATTGAGCCACGTAAAAATATTATGGCTTTATTAAATGCCTATGCCATGTTACCTATGAGTCTTAGGCAACGTTATCCACTGATATTGACCGGATATCAGGGCTGGCGAAGTGAAGACATACATCAAAAAATTCAAAAGGCTGAAAAAGAAGGTTGGGCAAAGTATTTAGGCTTTTTGCCTGCAGAGCATTTACCTTTTATTTTTTCTGGAGCTAGACTGTTTGCATTTCCTTCTTTATATGAAGGTTTTGGTTTGCCGGTCTTGGAGGCTATGGCTTCGGGTATACCTGTGGTATGTTCAAACAGTTCATCATTGCCGGAAGTGGTCGGTGATGTAGCGTTAATGTCCGAAGCTCAAGATATAGATCAATTATCTGAACTTTTAGCTCGGGGATTGCAGGATGATACTTGGCGAAAATGGGCCATTGAAAAGGGCCTAGAACGAGCATCGGTATTTTCCTGGTCGCTTTGTGCACAGCAAACTACTCATGTATATAAAAAAATAATGGTGTCTTCTTCTTGAAAGTTTTACATTTTTATAAGGCTTATTATCCCGATAGCCTGGGCGGTATTGAACAACTCATATGTCAACTTGCTGAGGGGGTAAGAACTCATGGAGTTTCTGCTGAAGTCTTGACACTCAGTAAGCGAGGCGCGACCCGAAATCAGCCATATGCTCATCATATTACGCATACGTCCAAGCAAGATTTTTATTTAGCATCGACTGGATTTTCACTATCCGTTTTTAAAGATTTTCAGGAATTAGCTGAACAGGCAGATATTGTACATTACCATTTTCCATGGCCATTCATGGACTTGGTGCATTTTGCCACCCATTGCCAGAAACCTACTGTATTAACTTACCACTCAGATATTGTTAAGCAGAAGCTACTATTACAACTATATAGCCCTTTGTTGCATCGATTTATGAATAGTGTGGATCACATTGTTGCAACTTCTCCCAACTATACGGTTACCAGCCCAATCCTGCATCGTTACCAGCATAAAACGAGCATTATTCCAATTGGACTTGATCGGGCGTCCTATCCTCCAAGTGATAGAGCACGTCGGGAATATTGGCAGCAGCATTTGCGCGGGCGTTTCTTTCTGTTTGTTGGTGCACTACGTTATTACAAGGGGCTGCACATTCTGGTCGAGGCTATGAAAGATGTGGATTTGCCCGTTGTCATTATGGGGGCAGGGCCTATGGAAGATGAATTGCGTCAGCAAGCTGACAAAATGGGTTTAAAGAATATTCATTTCTTGGGGCGATTGCCTGATGAAGATAAATTTGCTCTGCTTGAACTATGTTTTAGTGTAGTGTTTCCATCACACCTTCGTTCAGAAGCCTTTGGTATTTCTTTACTGGAAGGAGCGATGTATGGCAAGCCTTTAATTTCAAGTGAAATTGGAACTGGCACAACATACATTAATATTCATCAAGAAACGGGTTTGGTTATCCCGCCATCAGATCCGGTAGCTTTACGCGATGCCATGCTCGCGTTGTGGCATGATCCTATTTCAGCTCAGCGATATGGACAAAATGCCAAGCAGCGTTATGAAAAACTTTTTACTGCTGATCTTATGACAGATCAATATGTAAAATTGTACCGTTCGCTACTCGATAATAGTCATGATGCAGTAAAAAGTTAGAAGCTCAATAATAAAAATGCAAGAAAATCAGGCCTATCTGTCCTTTCTGCTCAAAGCAACAACACAGCAGAAAGGAGTGGATAGGCCTTTTATATGGCTATATGAATTATTCAATACAAAACCACTGACTAGTCAATTCTGTATATTGTAAATTTCATAAAATTGAGTATGTTTAATTATGAGAATAATAAAGTATGAGCAGATAAATGATGCTTTTAGAAGAGATTTTTAAAAGTAAAAAAGCAGAGCATTCAGATTACTTCAACTTAAGAATCCACCGGGGCTTAAGCTGGCTAAAAAAATCAGTCGAACTGGATAGCGACCTTGATCTTAAATTCATGAGTCTGTGGATTTCATTCAATGCCATTTATGCACAGGACGCCGGATTAAATCAGGACAAGCAGTCATTACGGCAGTTCTTATATTTAATCTGTCAAAAAGATCAGGAACATAAAATCTATCATATTTTGTGGGATAAATTTAGCCAACCCATCCGCCTGCTTTTAGAAAATCCCTATGTATATCAGGGCTTCTGGGATTATCAGAATCAGAAAATTAGCCAGCGTAGCTGGAAGGAAGACTTTGATCAGGAAAAGAAAAAGGTTCATAAAGCCTTACAGGAAAAATCCTCGGTAGATATTTTATTTGTTGTTTTTAATCGCCTTTATACTTTACGTAACCAGATGATCCATGGCGGTGCAACCTATAATAGTTCGGTTAATCGCCGGCAACTGCAGGATACCTGTAATATCTTGGTGGCTTTATTGCCCATATTCATGTTGGTACTTTTGGAAAATGCCAAAACCCTAGATTTAGGCAAACCGTTTTATCCCGTGGTGCAAGTATCCTAAGGTAAATTTTTTAAGTAAAAATCAGGATAAAAAGCTGTTTCAATAAGCAGATCCAGCTTTTATTTTATGAAGGGGAAGATGCACGAGTGTGATAACGCATATCCAGAAAGGCAAAAAAGGCAGCGCAAAGGACTAGACTCAATCCGGCCATGCAGGTCATGCTCCAGCCGCCATGATGCCATGAATAAACGCCAAGTGCCGAACCACACGCCCCACCAATAAAGTAAGAGGTCATATAGATGGAATTAATGCGTGATTTGGCATCTGGACGCAACCGGAAAATAATACTCTGATTACTGGTATGCACCACGGTCAAACCCAAGCTGATGATACCGTAACCCACAACATAGCCCCATAAAGCCTGGCCGCCAATATAGAAAAACAGCCAGCTGATCATCAGCAATGCCAGACCGATCCATGTGAGAGCCAGGGTATGTCCCTGATCGGCAATTTTGCCGATTTTAGTGGTCGAGAGAGCTCCAAATACACCAATTAAAGTCACTACACCCACCAGAACATCTGATAAATGAAAGGGTTCGGAACTAAGTAAAACGGCAATGGTAGAAAACAGGGTACTCATAGCAGCAAAAATAAAAGCACCAATCAAAGCGCGCAATCCCAAACGTGGTTCCTGTTTTAGTAAAACCGCCATAGATTTAAAAATTTGCGCATAGCTCATTTTTAATACTGTGATGTGAGGCAGTTTGGCTTTGAGTAAAAAAGCCAAGAACAGCATTAATACTCCACTGACTGCATAGATGAGTTTCCAGTTGAACAGATTAGAAAGTAAGCCTGCCAAACTGGTAGACAGCAGTAAACCGACGAGCAGCCCACTCATCAGGAAGCCAACCACTTCACCAGTTTTTTCCGGTTTCACCGCCATAGTCGCAAAGGGAATAAGAATCTGGGCTGCAACAGAAAACAAACCTGTAATCATGGTTCCCAGCCAAAGCATGGGTAAATTGACCGCGAAAGCACAAATGAATAGTCCAATGGCAGCGAAAAACATGAGCAGTGGAATGAATTTGGTTTTATTGACAATGTCACCCACCGGCACAATAAACAGCAAGCCAAGTGCATAAGACACCTGGGCAAAAGTCACCGTTAACGCCACTTGTGACTCAGCTACATTAAAATATTGCTGGATGGAATGGATTAAAGGCTGGCAATAATAGTTGGCTCCCGCACACAGACCACAAGCCATGGCCATTAGCCAGAGCAAGGATTTATCCTGGCTGATGTCGAGAGAAGTCTTCATAACAGTCCTTGTTTTATTTCAGGCAAGCAAAGATGGCTGGCATTGCCAAGTCTATGCAGAGTATACAATCTGGAAATGCAAATATACGGGAAAAGCACTCTCTTGTTTGGTTTTTTAGGGCTATTTTGCAAGCCTTGTTTTTAGGTTTAGTCTGATCTGAATTAGACCGGACAAAACTTAATGCGAGAATTTCTTTTTCGACAGGGTAATCATCATTACCCCAATAATATTCAGCACACAGCCCAACCACTGCATGGCATTTAAATGCTCACCCAGAAAAATGGTGGCCAAAATAATGGTCAGAATCGGGCCAATAGAGGCAATCATGGCCGACTGTGCAGCACCCAGCCGGGCAATACTTTGCGCCATCAGAATGGTGGGTAAAACAGTCACTAAAAAGCCCAGGGCAATCCCGTACCCAATTACACTGGAAGGAAGCTGTGCCAATAAATACAGCGGTTGTGGTGTGGCAACAAAATAATGGATTAATGTACCCATACAGGCCACAGAGAGGGTCAAACCGGTGAAATTCCAGGAACCAAATTTTTCAATCAGGCGAGGGGTGAGCAATAAATATATGGCAAAACTAATGGCACTGGCGAATACCAGACTTGCCCCAAGCCAGAAATTACCTTCATGAGAGACATTGCTTTGTTCCTGCAACATCACAATGACCGTACCCCCGTAACTTAAAGCGATGGCCAGCATACTTTGCAGGCTCAGTTTCTGTTTATAAATAACACTGGAAGCCAAAACGGTCAGGGTGGGATAAAGAAATAAAATAATCCGTTCGAGGGATGCACTGATATACATCAGACCGGCAAAATCCAGCCAGCTTGAAAAGTAGTAACCGATCAGCCCGGCAACAATCAAAAGAACCCAGTCTTTGGCTGCCATGTTTTTATTGTGATGACGGTTGAACCAGCAAAGCAGCAAGAAAAACGGTAAGGCGCTGACCATTCTTAACGCCATCAGCACCGTGCCATCGACCAGAGGTGACAAGGCATAGGTTTGCTTAATAAAAATGGCTTTGGTACTAAACAAGAAAGCAGCACAGATCGCAAACAATGAACCTAGTTGTGTTTTCGTTAGACTCAGTTTCATTTTATCTACCTGATGAAGGCTTCTGATCTGAAAGTAGGAAGGTAAGCGTGAATTGTAGAGTTTTTAGTCCTCAAGGTTAAATACAAAAATATGATGGCTATGATTCCAATATGGAATGATTAAGTCTAAGAAATCAGGCTAATTGAGGTGAATCGACATAATTCTTAATCCCTATCACAAATCAGGCGCATAAATATTGGGTAAATTATATTCAGACAACCCGTGTTAAAGGTATGGCTGAGCTGTAAGCTGAGGATTAAATTGAATAAAAAAACCTAAATGAGCCTAAAATATGATTATCTGCACCAAGTTGGTGCGAAAAACACACAATTGACTGGGGTCAAGATTAAAACATCATCAAGCGAAATGGTGAGGAAAAAAATATTCATGCATTTTTTTATCTTATTAGACTTATGATGAATAAGCATAAAACATCAAAAAAAATATAAAAATAAGGAAAATAAGCAATTTTTATGGCAGATTTAATCTTCATTTTCAGGAAAAATAGTAGTTCTTGCAATGATCATCTTTTCATCTGAAAAAATAGGCGAAATCTGTCAAATCTGCCAATTGGGTAAAGACAAGCATCTAAATTTAATAATTTTATAGATAAATCAGGCAACTTTGCAGACTTATAGGAAATCTAGCCGCCTAATTACACCTGTCAGAAAGATCAATCCTGTATTTGGAGCGGCGATACCACCCCAGTTTGCCTTATTTAAATTGCATAACGCTGGTGATTTTGAAACTGGCTTATAAAGTCAAACAGAACAGTTCAAATGAAAGTCAAAGTAATAAATCAGGTATTGCACGATTATTTTTATGAATCACCAGTTCAAAATATGGGTATTTATTAAATAAATATTGGGTGGTAATTTAAAAAAGTTCAATTAGAATCCAAAAATTCAACAAAAACGCATCCTGGGGGAAACATTGCTTACCGCGATGTTTACTTAAGAAAAATTAGCTTGAGGAACGCTCATGCAGATCGGAATCCCAACCGAAACTGTGGTCGGTGAAAATCGTGTGGCTGCAACGCCAGAAACAGTAAAGAAGTTGATCAGTGCTGGTCATACTGTAGTCATTGAACGTAGAGCAGGTGTAAAAGCTGCTTATATTGACAGTGCTTATGAACAGGTCGGCGCCAAAATTACGGATGATGCCTATACCGGCAGTCAGATTATTTTGAAAGTTCGTGCTCCTCACGGCGACGAAATTCAAAAGCTTGCGCCAAATACCGCAGTCATTGCGATGTTTGACCCGTATCGCAATACTGAACTTGATCAGTTTGCATCGCAGCAGGTTTCTGCATTTGCATTAGAGCTTTTGCCTCGTACGCTTTCCCGTGCTCAAAACATGGACGTGTTGTCTTCTCAAGCTAACTTGGCCGGTTATAAGTCGGTACTTTTAGCGGCAGCAGAATATCAACGCATGTTCCCCATGCTGATGACTGCAGCAGGTACGGTAAAACCGGCTCGTGTTGTGATCATGGGTGTAGGTGTTGCCGGTCTGCAAGCGATTGCGACTGCAAAACGTTTAGGTGCTGTGGTAGAAGCAACAGATTTACGTCCAACTGCACGTGACCAGGTGGAATCACTTGGCGGTAAGTGGTTAGACGTTCCGATGTCTGATGAAGAAAAACAAAAAGCTGCTGACGCTGCTAAAAATGGTTATGGATGGATGCCAGGTGAGCAATACATCAAAGACCAGGCTGCCATTGTCGACAAAGCAGTTTCCAATGCTGACATCGTGATTACCACTGCACTTTTACCAGGCCGTGATGCACCGCGTTTAATTCGTACTGAAACGGTTGCCAAAATGAAACCAGGATCAATCATTCTGGACATGGCGGTTGAATCGGGCGGTAACGTTGAAGGCTCAAAATGCGGCGAAAACGTGGTGACCGATAATGGCGTAACCATTCTCGGTATTCCAAATATTCCTTCTACAGTTGCGACTGAAGCTTCAGCGCTGTATGCACGTAACGTTTTTAATTTCCTCGAGACACTGTTTGATGCAGAGAAAAACTTTGCCATCAATCCGGAAGAAGAAATTCAAAAAGCCCTTCTAGTAACTCATGGCGGTCAAGTACTGCTGAAGCGTGGTTAAGGAGATAGATCATGGTTGAAACGATTACAATTTTCGTCCTTGCCATCTTCGTAGGTTACTACGTGGTTTGGGGCGTAACACCTGCTTTACATACGCCATTGATGGCTGTAACCAATGCATTGTCTTCCATCATTATTGTCGGTGCGATGATTCAAACCGTAGGTTTACCAGTCATTGGTGTTGATGCCAACGTAACTTTTCAAAGCGTGAATATCGTAAGTATTTTAGGTGCAGTAGCTGTGTTCCTGGCAAGCATCAACATTTTCGGTGGTTTCGCCGTGACTGCACGTATGCTTGAAATGTTTAAGCCAAAGCAAAAGAAGAAAGAGGGATAATCAATGGAATTTATTCGAGAATATGCCAATTGGTTCTACTTGATCGGTGCCATTCTTTTTATCTTGACGCTACGTGGCTTGTCAGGTCCTAAGACTGCAATTGCCGGTAACCGTTACGGTATGATTGCGATGGCAATTGCCGTGATCACTACTTTCTTTGTCGCTGAACATCCAGTCGTTTGGATGATTGTTGGTGCAATGGTTCTGGGTGCTGTTGTAGGTATTGCCCGTGCACGTACCGTTCCTATGACACAAATGCCTGAAACTGTTGCCTTGATGCACTCGCTCGTTGGTTTGGCTGCAGTTTTAATTGCCATTGCTGCAATTTTGCATAACAACCAGTTAACAGCGTTATTTGCACAAAATGAAGCGGCTTTAACTGCTGCTGGTGTTCAGCATGCACACATGAGCAGCGTTCATTTATTTGAATTGTTTGTTGGCTGTTTCGTGGGGGCGATTACCTTTACAGCATCTGTATTTGCTTACGGTAAACTGGCTGCGAAGAAATGGGCAAAAACCATCTCGGGTACCTGGGTTAAACCGGTACAAGCGATTATTTTCCTGGCAATGCTGGGTTGTGGGATCAACTTCTTCTTAACCGGCGACATGACATCGTTCTGGGCAATGACTGCACTTGCACTTGCATTTGGCTGGGTATGGATTGCACCGGTCGGTGGCGGTGATATGCCAGTCGTGGTATCACTGTTGAACTCATTCTCTGGCTGGGCAGCAGCGGGTATTGGTTTCACTTTAGAAAACAATATGTTGATTGTTGCAGGTTCACTGGTAGGTTCTTCAGGCGCAATTCTGTCTTACATCATGTGTAAAGCCATGAACCGTTCTATCATCAACGTATTGTTTGGTGGTGCAATGGGTGGTGCAGCAGTTGCTTCTGGCGACAAAGGCGAACAGGTTCAGCGTAACCACCGTTCAGGTTCAGCAGATGATGCGGGCTTCCTGATGTCAAATGCAGACAGCGTGGTAATTGTACCGGGTTATGGTATGGCGCAAGG
>NZ_DJDC01000187.1:16868-24256 GCF_002430855.1 Acinetobacter sp. UBA5934
AACTCTGACTTCCCGGCAACTGACGTGGTGTTAGTCATCGGTGCAAACGACGTAGTGAACCCTGCGGCAAAAGATGACCCAACTTCACCAATTTACGGTATGCCAATTCTGGAAGCGCATAAAGCACGTACCATCATGGTGATCAAGCGTTCTATGGCGACTGGTTATGCAGGTCTGGACAATGACTTGTTCTATAACGAAAAAACTATGATGATCTTCGGTGATGCCAAGAAAGTTGTGGAAGACATGACTAAAGCCATTAACGGCGGCGGTCACTAAATCCACGCTTCAAAAGTCCCTCTTTATGAAAGAGGGATTTAGGGAGATTAAAACCACCTTCGGGTGGTTTTTTATTGCCAACGCAATTTCTTAATCATTGAGGCTCATTGAAACAAAGACTTCTATATTCAGTGCCTGTTAAGCTATTCTTTTGCAAGTTTTTAGCAATAGCCAATTCACAGGAATGAATAGCCAATGGAACTTAGACAGCTACAGTCCTTTGTCACAATTGTGGAACAGGGAAGCATTGGCAAGGCCGCGCAAAAGCTGGATGTTGGAACCTCAGCTTTAAGCCAGCAAATTTCCAAACTGGAATCCGAACTCTCGACCCGATTACTTCAGCGTTCCGCTTTAGGCGTTACTCCCACACCCGCTGGTTTGGCATTTTTTAAACAGGCTCAACTGGTGCTGCGTCATGCCAATCAGGCAATTCAAGCGGCACAGTCATCGCGTTTGGTGGGCTATGTCAGTGTCGGTTTTCCACCGAGTACAGCCTCCATTTTAGCGGTGCCTTTCCTGAAAATTATGGCAGAGCGTTATCCTGATATTAAGGTTCATCTGGTGGAAAGCTTATCCGGTAATCTGGTGCAACTGATTAATTCCAGACAGCTGGATGCTGCCATTATTTTTAGTCAGGACATAGATAAAAACTGGTCTGTACAGCCGCTGGTATCTGAGTCTATGTTTCTAATTGGGAATGATGAGTTCTACAGGATTTATCATTTAGAAGATTATTTAAAGCAGGGTTCGCTACCATTAAGTGCAGTCGAAAATCTGCCTTTGGCATTGCCGAGTACCAATCACGGTTTAAGGAAACTGGTAGAACAACAGCATTATGAATTGAACGTGGCCTATGAAATTGATGGTTTAAGTTTGCTGATGAATACTGTTGCGAATTTGTGTGTCGGCACCATTCAACCCGGAAGTGCTTTTATGAATGTGAGTGGACAGCATTTAAATTTTTTAAAAATAACCTCACCTTCCATTGACCGGACAAATTATCTGATTAGTTTTCCTGAAGATGAGCTGTCTCCCGCAAGCCTAGCTGCAAAGGCTGTGATTCGTTCATGTATGACTGAGCTGATTCAGCAGCATGCCTGGCCGAGTGCAAAACTGCTTTAGTCTTTAAAAAAATTAAACACCCCATCGCTTTTAGCCTCTCACTCCAAACTTAAGTTATCCCCTACAGTTGCGCCAAAGAGTAGGGGATCTATCACATGTACGATGTTGTAGTAATCGGTGGTGGCAATGCAGCTTTATGTGCTGCAATCACTGCACGTGAAGAAGGTGCAACGGTTCTATTATTAGAAGCTGCACCAAAGGAATGGCGTGGGGGCAACTCTCAACATACACGTAATTTGCGCTGTATGCATAACCAGCCTCAAGATGTACTGATCGATGCCTACCCAGAAGAAGAATATTGGCAAGATCTTTTAAAAGTAACTGGCGGCAAGACCAATGAACATCTGGCACGTCTAGTCATTCGCAGTACCGAAACCTGCCGTGAATGGATGAAAAAGCACGGAGTCAACTTCCAGCCGCCATTATCGGGCGCACTGCATGTCGCACGTACCAATGCCTTTTTTATGGGTGGCGGCAAAGCTTTAGTCAATGCCTATTTCCGCAGTGCCCAGGAATTGGGTGTGGTGGTGAAATATGAAACCAAAATCCAGGAACTCGTTTTAGACCAGGACAAATTTGTTGCAGCCATTGCTGAAGATGACACCCGTTATGAAGCCAAAGCCTGTGTATTGGCGGCGGGCGGCTTTGAATCGAACCGTGAATGGTTGCGCGAAGCCTGGGGGGAAAACGAAGCTGGGGAATGGCCGGCAGATAATTTTATTATCCGCGGTACGCGCTTTAATCAGGGCAACTTGCTGAAATTTATGATTGACCAGGGTGTAGATGTGATTGGTGATCCTTCACAGTCGCACTGTGTTGCAGTCGATGCACGTGCCCCGCTTTATGATGGTGGCATTTGTACCCGGATTGACTGTGTGTCACTGGGTATTGTGGTGAACAATCAGGCCAAACGCTTCTATGACGAAGGTGAAGATTTCTGGCCAAAGCGTTATGCGATTTGGGGACGTCTGGTTGCCAAACAGCCACAGCAAATTGGCTATTCCATTATCGATTCAAAATCGGTCGGGCGTTTCATGCCGCCTGTATTTGAAGGGGTGCAAGCCCATTCCATTCGTGAGCTGGCGCAAAAAATTCATCTTGATCCGGATCAGTTAGAACAAACCGTAAAAGAGTTTAACCAAGCCTGTGTCAAAGGCGAGTTTAACCATACCGTTCTAGACAATTGTCATACCGAAAATTTAAGTCCTGCAAAAACCCATTGGGCCGTACCGCTGGATACACCACCTTTTTATTCCTATGCCTTAAAACCTGGCATTACCTTTACCTATTTAGGTTTAAAAGTCGAAGATGATGCTGCCGTACGTTTTAACAATGTGCCCAGTCCAAACCTGTATGTGGCGGGGGAAATGATGGCAGGGAATGTACTCGGACAGGGATATACCGCAGGCGTGGGGATGTCGATTGGAACCACTTTTGGCCGAATTGCCGGGAAAAATGCAGCAGCAGCTGCTTTAAATAAAAGCGCCTTAATCACGGAGGCAATGTAAATGAATGCTTCAGCTAAAAATTTAATTCCTGTGGTTCAGTTGACGGCCAATGAAGAGCAAGTCAAACAGGCCTTGCAGATCTGTAATGCCTGCCGTTACTGCGAAAGCTTCTGTGCAGTATTTCCCGCCATGACCAAGCGTCTGGAGTTTAATCAGGCTGATATCCATTATATGGCGAATCTTTGCCATAACTGTGGTGCCTGTTTACATGCGTGCCAATATGCACCACCGCATGAATTTGGGGTCAATATTCCCCAAGCAATGGCACAGGTACGTTTAGAAACCTATCAAAATTTTGCTGTGCCACAAAGCTTTGGCAAGCTTTATCAAAAAGCTGGAATTACGCTGGTTAGTGCATTAATCGTGACCTTTATTTTCTTCTTGTTGGCAGGCTCATGGATGCAGGGCAATGATTTATATGCCAGGTATGAAGGTAACTTCTATGCCATTTTTCCACATAACTTTTTAGCCCTGCTGTTTGGTTCAGTATTTACGGTGGCATTCATCCTGTTGGGATTAGGTATTCGCAAATTCTGGAATCAGACTTCAGAAGTGGTGCTGGGTGGGGTAGAAAAACCGGATTTATTACAAGCCACTAAAAATGTACTGACCTTGAAATATCTAGATGGTGGTCACGGTAAAGGCTGTAATGAAGAAGATGATCGCTATACCTTGATTCGCCGCCGTTTCCATCATTTCACCATGTACGGTTTCTTGCTATGTTTCCTGGCGACCAGTGTGGCGACAGGCTATCACTACTTCTTAGATCTGCATGCACCTTATCCCATTTTTAGTCTGCCTGTGATTTTAGGAACATTGGGTGGCTTAGGGCTGGTGATTGGTCCCATGGGATTGCTCTACCTTAATTTAAAACGTGACCCTAAACATGGTGATGCGAAGCAAAAACTAATGGACCGTGGGTTTATCTTCCTTCTCCTTCTTATCAGTTTGACTGGTCTCGCCTTATTGGCATTCAGAGACAGCGGCATGATGGCGCTGTTATTGATTACTCATTTAGCCACAGTCATGACTTTTTTCTTAACCATTCCATTTGGCAAGTTTGCGCATGGCTTCTACCGCAGTGCAGCGCTATTGAAATTCGCTGTAGAAGAGCGCCGTAGTAAAAAAACCAAATAAATCAACATTATTAATTTGTATTTCGACTTGATCTTATGACCAGGGAGGTTCGATATGACTGTACAAAATACAAAAAGCGGAACATTTAGAAAGATTCTGAATGTGACCAGCGGCAATTTTCTAGAACAGTATGATTTTTTCCTGTTCGGGTTCTATGCGACGTATATCGCAGCAAAGTTCTTTCACTCGGAAAATGAATATGTTTCATTGATGATGACATTTACAGTCTTTGCAGCCGGGTTTCTAATGCGTCCTCTGGGTGCCATCTTTCTCGGTGCCTATGTGGATAAAGTGGGACGTCGTAAAGGTTTGATTGTGACTTTGAGCTTAATGGCTTTAGGCACCATCTTGATTACCTTTGTTCCAGCGTATGACCAGATCGGGATTATTGCCCCTATTCTAGTGGTGGTGGGGCGCCTGTTACAAGGTTTCTCGGCCGGGGTAGAAATGGGAGGGGTATCTATCTATCTGGCGGAGATTTCAACAGACAAGAACCGTGGTTTTATTACCAGTTTCCAGTCGGGTAGTCAGCAAATTGCGGTAGTGTTCGCAGCCTTGCTCGGTTATTCCATTAACATGATGCTGACACCGGAGCAGGTAAGTGACTGGGGCTGGCGGATTCCATTCCTTGTGGGCTGTTTAATCATTCCACTGATTTTCCTCCTGCGTCGTACTCTGGAAGAAACAGAAGCATTTAAAGCACAGAAAACCCATCCAACCGGCAAAGAAATTTTCCAGACCATGGTCAGCAATTGGAGAGTGGTAATTGCAGGTATGCTGATGAGTGCAATGACCACGACCACGTTCTACTTCATTACAGTTTACACCCCAATTTACGCTAAACGAGAGTTGGACTTATCGACCACCGACAGCTTGCTTGCTGCGGTCATTGTGGGTTTATCCAATTTTCTTTGGTTACCGATTGGTGGCTGGATTTCAGACCGTATTGGGCGTCGTCCGGTATTATTAAGCATCACCATTCTTGCTATTTTTACCGCTTATCCAGCCTTAAATTGGTTGGTACACAATACGACCTTTATTAACCTGATCATTGTATTGTTGTATTTTTCATTCTTCTTTGGAATGTACAACGGCAGTATGGTTGCCACACTGGCAGAATCTATGCCTGTACGCGTAAAAACGGTCGGTTTCTCTTTGGCCTTCAGTTTGGCAACCGCATTGTTTGGTGGGGTGACGCCTATGATGAGTACCTTCCTGATTGAGCAAACAGGAAATGTAAGTATGCCGGCAGTCTGGTTAATGTTTGCTGCGACCTGTAGCCTGTTGGCAAGTTTGTATTTATGCAAACGTTTGCCGAATAAAAAGACGGTATATCAGCAAACGGAAGCTTAAGGTCTTCTATCTTCATAACAACCACCTTCGGGTGGTTTTTATTTTTTAGAATAGATGATTTTTCAATAGAGGATGGATGCAAAATAATGAAGCAAGATATAAGGTCTCAGCCCATATTTTAACTGCTTTGGTGCAATATTGACCAAACATGTGGCTGCTATGCATTATGAAGTACCATTTAACAATTTATTTTTATTATTCATTTAAAAAGTAGAATTTCTTTGTGGTTTCAAAAACTCCACGTCTCTTAAGTTAAGCGTGTTTCTTAGCCTATTTAAAATAAAAAATATATCCCGAGAAATTGGCATTTGTTTTGCATTTTTGAACATGAGTTTTAGGGGACTGTTCATGAAAATAATAAAGTGTCTAGTGGTGCTGTTCTGCGTATGTTCATTACCTGCATTTGCAAGTGAAACTGCGACAAATACAGCCAATATTCAAGAAATACGTTTATCACTCGACAGCGTCTGGGTGGTCATCGGCGGGATTTTGGTCTTCTTGATGCAGGCCGGTTTTGCAATGGTGGAAAGTGGTTCTGTACGCAGCAAGAATACCGTTAACGTGTTAATGAAAAATTATATGGATGCTTGTCTTGGAGGATTGGTCTTCTGGCTGGTGGGATTTGGACTCATGTTCGGCGTGAACTCTTCAGGCTGGATTGGCACCAGTCATTTTGCACCCAATGAAATGGATGGCTGGCATTGGAACTTGCTGTTCTTTCAAATGATGTTTGCTGCTACAGCAACCACAATTGCCAGTGGTGCCATGGCAGAGCGCATTCATTTTGTCGCCTATATTGTAAGTGCTGCCGTGGTCAGTGGCCTGATTTATCCTGTTTTTGGCAGTTGGGCATGGGGCAGTATTTTTGATGGAGCAGGCTGGTTGAAAGCATTAGGATTTATCGACTTTGCCGGTTCGACCGTGGTGCATTCCATTGGGGGGTGGGTGGCTTTGGCCGGAATTATTGTTTTGGGTCCGCGCTTGGGGCGCTTTGGCCGTAATGGGCAAAGCCATTTTTTAGCCGGACATAACTTACCCTTGGTGGCCTTGGGTGGTTTTATCCTGTGGTTTGCCTGGTTCGGTTTTAATGCGGCATCGACTGTAAATGCCAGTGTCAGTATTGGCCGTATTGCCTTAAATACCCATCTGTCGGCCTGTGCCGGTGCAGTAGCTTATATGCTGTATGCCTTAATTCGTGGCAAGGCGATCCTTATGAAGACCACTATCAATGCGTCATTGGGTGGCTTGGTGGGGATTACGGCGGGTTGTGCCACCATGTCGCCACTCTTTGCAGTTATTACCGGTGCCATAGCCGGGTTACTGGTGAGTACCTTACCTGCGTTAATAGAAAAATTAAAACTGGACGATGTGGTGGATGCAGTTACCGTACATGGTTTTTGCGGGGCGTGGGGAACAGTCGCTGCCGGCCTGTTTTTTGAAGCCGATATGTTCAACTCGCAAATTGTGTCTATTCAGGTTTTAGGTGTACTGGCAGCATTTGCCTGGGGATTCGGAATCGCGTTGATTACCTTTAAAGTGCTGGAAAAAATGTTGGGTGGCTTACGTGTCAGCACGCAACATGAACAACGTGGCCTGGATTATACCGAACATGCCGAGCTGTCTTATCCTGAATTTCAGCGTGATGTGACTTTTGAAACAGATGATATTACCAAACGCCACTAAACCAAAAAGGGGAGTTTTGCTATGCCAAATGAATTACTCAGTGTAATGCAAAAGAAACAGGCGATTGAGCGCGGTTTAAGTCATTATTTGCAAGGGACGGTATTGGAAGGAGTCTTGAGTTACTGGGAACAGGAGTATGGAGATAAACCCTCATTTGTGCTCAACCGTTTTATGAGTGACATTTGCAATACCGATGAATTACGCTTTCTGCGTAAGGAAATGCTGAAGCAGGTATTATGTGAAATGTCAGCTGTTGAAAAACAGGTGCTACTGGATAGCAAGCCGAAAGTACAAACCGAAGAGCCG
>NZ_DJDC01000190.1:0-10948 GCF_002430855.1 Acinetobacter sp. UBA5934
CCACTTCTCATCAGCCAACTCGTCGTGATCTTTTAAAATGGTTTGCGGGTATTCCTTTTTTACCGCTTGGGGCAATGACCACTGCAGCAGCATTAACAGGCTGTAATAACAGCAATAACGACAGTGTCGTGGTAACTCCGCCTGTCGTCAAACCTGCAAATTTAAAAGCAGCCACCTTTACGGCCATGGCTGCGCCTGTGGCAATTGCAGACCGTGCAAAAACTTCAGTCAGCTCAAAATTAAAAATCGACTGGGATGATTCCAGCACCAGCGAATACCAGTTAGGTTATAAGAGTTTCTTTGAAACTGGCACAAAAGTACCGAAATGGGGTGGCGGTGAAATTATCGCAGGCGGTTATTTCAATGCCAAAGGCGAAGCTATTATGGATCTCTCTGTCCCAACGACGCCGCGCCAATATTTTTCAGACTGTCCGGATGGCTCATCACTCATTCATTTAGCAGATGCGAAAGTCGATGGCGTGAACAATCCTGTGTTCCACGTGGTGCAATTTGAATATGCTTCGCAAAACCTGGCAGGTGTCAGTGAGTACGGCAACCTTCCTTCACCTATCGCCATTTTGACTTTAGACCAGAATCAGACCACCGGTCATTTGGAATTGAAAAAATATTTCAATGTGGATACTGCACCTGTACATGGCTTGTGGATTACCTGTGGTGCCAGCATGTCTCCATGGAACACGCATTTATCCAGTGAAGAATACGAACCCGATGCATTTAATCAGGGTATTGGCGGGCCAAGTGTAGCGGGCATGGGCAAAAATTTCTTTGGCGATGTGAATACAGCTAAACCTTATAACTATGGTCATCTTCCAGAAGTGATTGTCAATAAAGACGGTAGCGGCAAGATCGTGAAACACTTCTGTCTGGGTCGTATCTCGCATGAGCTGGTGCATGTTATGCCAGACAACCGCACCGTGATTATGGGTGATGACTATACCAATGGCGGATTCTTTATGTTCATTGCAGATAAAGAAAAAGATTTGTCTGCAGGGACTTTATATGTGGCGAAATACACTTCGGTACTGACTGAAAATAGTACCGGCTCAATCAAGTGGATTGAGCTTGGACATGCCACCAGCAAGGAAATTGAAGATCTGGTCAATGTCAGCAATATCCAGCCAACGGATATTATGGAAAGCCTGACAACGAATCCGAATGATGCGTCTTATACGGAAGTTATTCTTGCCAAGAAAAAGCTTTGGGTCAAAGTGAAACCGGGTATGGAAAAAGCGGCGGCTTTCCTGGAAACACACCGTTATGCAGCGCTGAAAGGCGGCAGTATGGCGTTCACCAAAATGGAAGGCACAACCGTGAATATTAAGGACAAAGTGGCATATTCCGCTTTGGCCAATATTCAGGATTCAATGATTCAAGGCAATGCCGCATGGGTTGAAATGCATAATGTTTCATTTAGCAAAAAAATCAGCGCAGGCGGCGTGCTTGCCCATGACCTTGCTGCATCACAAAGTACGGTTTTTAGTCAGCCCATCAATAGCGAATGGGTGCCTTATCAATCAAAAATGCTGTTGATCGGTGAAGATATTACCGTGGATAGTTTAGGCAACACAGCAAATCCAGATAAAATCGCCAGCCCGGACAATCTTAAATTCTCTGAAACATTGCGTACTTTGTTTATTGGTGAGGATAGCGGTAATCATCCGAACAATTTCCTCTGGGCATATAACGTGGATAGCAAAGCCAATCCTGTACGTTTATTGTCGACCCCTGCAGGTGCTGAATCGACAGGTTTACATGCCGTTGACTCGGTAAATGACTGGACCTATATCATGAGCAACTTCCAGCATGCAGGTGATATGAGCAGCCTGTCTGCTGACTTAAAAGCTGCCACTTTGGCCAACTACAACAATGGCTATAGTGCAAGCGTCGGTTATATTACTGCTGATCCTATTGCACCATCAGTGACAAAAAAGTGATGAATATCAAGACAGCTTGGTAAATTCAACAGATAGAAATGCCGACCTCATGTCGGCATTTTTTATTCATTTAAAGGCAAATGTATCTGGATGATGTTGCCTTGGGTTTCTCCTTGCTGAGATTTTTCCTGCCACAGCCACGCATCATTTTTCAGCCTTAAAAAATTGGAACAACGCGTGCCATACACCGGGCTTTGAATAAAGGTCGAAGAGAGCAATTCTTCCATCTCGATGCTAATCCCGGTTTGTGGCAAAAGTTCGGGAATAATTTTCCGTTCATCTTCCAGAATATCCCACACTGCAAATTCCAGATCGGCTTCTGCTGTCTCGGTATGCTGTAGCATCGGCAAAAATTCCTGGGTAAAGCGTTTACGCAAATGTCTGGTTTTTTCCCAATGCTCGGTCATTAAGCCGTTAGAGACCACATATACGCCTTTGGCTAAAACCTGCGGTGCTTCACCGCGGTTACTCATGTATACCGCCTGACTGGAGTCACCTAAAAATAAATTAAATCCGGCATAATCACATTGCCTTTTTTCTAATTCTTGAGCAAATCGGATCGGAGCTAAATCAGATTCTAAAAAGACCTGAATCAAATGACCACGTGAAGTGGGATACTGCTTTTTATCCGTCGCGTCTCTAAAATTGGTCACGACTGCCCAGCGGCCTGATGCAGTAATTCCCATCCATGTCCCGCCAGACTGCAGGTCTTTTCCGGCAATAATCGGGCTATTTTCCCAGGCATGTAATGCTGAAGTCGGGCGCTGATAAAATTCATCCCGATTGGAAATCAGGCATAAGGGAGTATCCTCAAGGACCTGCCAAGCTAAAGCGACAATACACATAATTCATGCTCTTTATCTTTACACATTGAATGTACAACATTTTTCCTTAGTTTCAGCTAAAATCTGTGCAAAACATAATACAAGGAACAGGAATGCTGACCTATCCCAATATAGACCCAATTGCGGTATCGCTGGGACCTTTACAAGTGCACTGGTATGGACTGATGTATTTACTGGCATTTTTATTTGCCTGGGGACTTGCCACCTATAGAACCAAACAGCGTGATGGCTGGACGCCCGACATGGTGTCTGACCTGATTTTCTATGGAGCCTTAGGTGTTGTGGTCGGTGGTCGTATAGGCTACGTATTCTTCTATGGTTTTGAGCAGTTTCTGGCTAATCCGCTGTGGTTATTTGAGGTCTGGACTGGCGGTATGAGCTTCCATGGCGGCTTTCTGGGTGTAATGCTTGCCATGCTGTTCTGGTGTAAAAAATACCAGAAAACCTGGTTTCAAACGCTGGACTTTATTGCCCCTTGTGTCCCGACTGGCTTGATGTTCGGCCGTATTGGCAACTTCATTGGCGGTGAACTTTATGGCCGTCCGGTTTCTGATCCAAACTTTGCACTGGGGATGATTTTCCCAACCGATCCTTTACAGCTGGCGCGTCATCCCTCACAGCTTTATCAGGCTTTGGGTGAGGGTTTAATCCTGTTTATAGTATTGTGGTGGTTCAGCTCCAAGCCGCGTCCACGAATGGCGGTTTCTGCCCTGTTCCTGATTGGTTACGGTATTGCCCGTTTTGTAGTGGAATTCTTCCGCGAACCGGACAATGGTCAGCTGTTCATTGGCTGGATGAGTAAAGGCCAGTTCCTGACCGTACCGATGATTCTGATTGGCCTCTGGATGATGTGGTATGCCTACCACAAGAAAATCTATGATTGGGGTCCACAGAAAAATAGTTAATTTTTAGCGAGGCAAAAGCCTCGCTTTTTTATGGCTGTTTTTGCTACCCGGTTTTTGCTAAAGTGCAGTCAGTTCCCATCTATTTATCAGAAAAACATGCTCGAATTTTGGTTTAATCCTAAAGTTTCCATCCTCCATAAACTGCTGATCTTTGGGGTCATTGCCATTGCAACAGCTGTGCTGTACTGGATGGAACCATTAAAACCGGATGCCATTCTGATGTTTATGGGTACAGGTATTGTTTTCCTGATTTGCCGGTACTGTAAAATTCATTTTGCTGCAAAAAATCCGACTGGCCTGTTCTATCGACTCTTGGTCTGGATTCCAATTGCCCTGCTGCTGGCACTGATTTTCATGCATATGCAGGATGGTGAAATTCTCATTCCGGGTGCCCAAGGCATTGGTTTTATGGCTTTGGCCATCTGTCTGTTTTCACCCTTATCTTTACTGAATAAAAATGATTCTTTGGATGAGCCAAAATAATGCTGGAGTTCTGGTATTCAGACCAATGTAGCCGCCAGCTGAAACTGATGGTCTGCATTGCAACGTGTGTGATCATTTATCTCTGTTCTACCGTACAGCAGCTTTCGCCCATGTTGACAGGAATAAGTGTGGGCATCGGTATGGGGATTCATGTTTTAAGAGCGTTAAGTTTAAAAATTGCAGCAGATAACCCTTATAAGAAAGGTTTTGCCATCCTATTTTTTGTTATACCAATTATTGCATTGATCACTTTAATTTCAGCGTTGCCAGCGCAACATCAGCTGATGCTGGCCATTCAGGCAATTGGATTTACTGCCATTGGCTTATTTATATTAGCGGGCTTTCCCAAGCGCAGCCTGGATGAGAACTGATTCAGATAATAAAAGCCCAAATAAAAAAAGACCGCTAAAAGCGGTCTTTTTCAATCATCGGAAGATGATTAAGCAGCTAATGCATCTTTAGCTTTAGAAGCTAAAGCAGCAAATGCAACTGCGTCATGCATAGCGATGTCAGCAAGTACGCGACGGTCGATGATCACTTGAGCTTTTTTCAAGCCATCGATCATACGGCTGTACGACAAACCATTTTGACGAGCACCAGCGTTGATACGTGCAATCCACAAAGCGCGGAATTGACGTTTCTTTTGACGACGGTCACGGTAAGCGTATTGACCTGCTTTGATTACTGCTTGGAACGCAACGCGGTAAACGCGTGAGCGAGCGCCATAGTAACCTTTAGCACGAGCAAGAATTTTTTTATGACGGCGATGAGCCTGTACACCACGTTTTACACGAGCCATTTATAAATCTCCTTAGATGTATGGGCACATAGCACGAACTGAAGCAACGTCACTTACGTGAACCATCACACAGCCGCGCAATTGACGGATACGTTTAGCAGATTTTTTGGTCAAAATGTGGCGTTTGAACGCTTGTTTACGCTTGAAACCGTTAGCAGTCGCTTTGAAACGTTTAGCTGCACCACGGCGAGTTTTTAACTTAGCCATAACAACCTCTTTAAACACCTGTTCGGCACGTCTGCACCATTGCAAAAACGACCTGCAGGTAAGGGAGCGAGTATTCTAAAGCATCTTTGCTTAAAACGAAAGCAGAGATACTGAAAATTGCACACCAGTGATCAGATTCCCTTAGTCTTATTTTCAATATCAAAAGCGGGATTTTTTTGTTAATAAATCAACTATTCAGCATTATAATTATCACACCATAAGAATACTGGACTGCTATGAACCCTGTACAGGATGCTTTTGCCGCCCTGCGTTACCGTGACTTCTCTATTGTGACGATTAACCAGTTCTGTCTCACCCTTGCCATTTTAATTCAAGAAATCATTGTCGCGTATTCTCTTTATCAAATTACCAAAGATCCGTTGACGCTAGGCTTAATTGGTCTAGCTGAAGCTATTCCATTTATTGCTCTGTCTTTATGGGGTGGTTATTTTGCCGACCGCTTTAATAAACAGACCATCATGAAAATCTGTTTGTTTTTCGCCTTACCTCTACCTCTGATTTTATGGTGGCTTTTTCATGCTTACAGCTTGGCTCAAATTAGCGTAAATATCCTGTCTTGGGGAATTTATGCAGTTATTTTTGGCTTGGGCACCATTCGTGGTTTTTACAATCCGTCTGCAACATCGCTCAAACCTTTCCTGATTCCGCGTGAACTCTACGCCAATGGTGCAACCTGGACCACGATTGGCTGGCAAAGTGGCGTGATTATTGGTCCCATGCTCGGTGGTTTCATGCTGGCTTTTTTAGGTCGTGAAACCAGCTTACTGTCCGTAGCAGTACTTTTGGCCATCTGTTTTATCCTGATTAACCTGCTGCAAAAACGCAGTTTCCCCAAGATTGAAACTGACAACTTGCTAGAAAGTTTGGGCGATGGTTTCCGCTTTATCTGGAAAACCAAAATTGTACTTTGGGCCATTTCGCTGGATCTGGTTTCGGTACTGTTTGGCGGGGTCATTGCCTTACTGCCGATCTTCGCCGAGGATATTTTAAAAGTCGGTCCTGAAGGTTTGGGTTACTTGCGTGCAGCGCCATCAATTGGCGCCCTGATTACCATGATTGCCTTAACCAGATTTCCACCGACCCAAAACGCGTGGCGTAATATGTTGCTCGCCGTTGCCGGTTTTGGGGTATTCACATTGCTGTTTGCCTTCTCCAATAACATGTGGCTGTCTTTGTTTGCTTTAGCCATGACCGGTGCCTGTGACAGTATTTCAGTGGTCATTCGCCAGACCATTCTGCAAATTTATCCACCCGAAAATATGCGTGGCCGTGTTGCAGCCGTGAATGGCATGTTTGTCTCATCCAGTAATGAACTGGGCGCTTTTGAATCCGGTTTGGCCGCTAAATATATGGGCACCATTATGGCAACGGTATTTGGGGGCTGCATGACCATGATTGTGGTGGCAATGAGCTGGGCAAAAACCCATGACTTATTTGGTGTCGATATTACCAAAGTGCATGATCAGGAACATTAATTGTATTTTTAGACTTGCCAGTATTTCCAATTCAGGAAATACTGCGCACTCACCACACTCCGCTACCGCTGCAACATCTGGTTTGACAAGAAATAAATATTTATGAAGCAAATACTGTGTTTTTCTCTACTCATTTGTGTACCCTTCAGTACCGTTTACAGTGCTCAATCTAAAGCCCCAAAACAGCTTGCCGTTCAAAAAAGCGCAGCCCTTCCCGCGCATTTGACCACACGCATTCAGTGGACCAAATTTCCACGCCCGAACTATAAAAATGAAGATTTAAAAGAGCAGAACCGCAGTGCCATTATCCGCATTTATGCAGATGAAAGCGGCAATATCACCAAGGCCAGCGTACAGGAAAGTACCGGCTTAACCCATCTGGACAATCTGCTGGTTCAAGCGGTACGTGAAGCGCATGTCAAACCGCATATCGAAAATGATACGGCAACACCGCTCATTGGCTATCAAACCTTTAACTTAAAATTAAGCCAGGATGATGCTGAAATTTGTCCTTATCCTTTTGAGTCGAAAAATTGGCAGGCTCAACAGCAGAACAGAAAAACACCTTTTACCTACCGTACTCAGCCTCAGTTAGATATGGATTCTGACTTGCTGAATGGACACAATCGCGCGGTAAAATTTAACTTTAAAGTAAATAAACACGGGGACGTGAAAAAGGTCAAAGTCACTCAGGGTTCGGGTATTTATGCTTTAGACCAAAAAGTGGTTCAAGCCGTATCCAATAGTCAAATTAATGTAAAGCGCACCGCCAGCACGTTATGGATGTATAAAAAATCCAAATTTAAAGACGAGATTAAGTTCGACTTAAATCACTGTGAATAGACAAAATAAAAACGAGATGCACAAACATCTCGTTTTTTTAAAATAGACTAAAAGCCAAATAGATAAATAAGTATCGCCCTATTTTAGCCATCGAAACCAGCAATAAAAATCGGGCAAAGTTTTCTTTCAGCAAACCGGCAATCAAGGTAATTGGATCACCAATGACGGGCACCCAGCTGAATAACAACGACCAGTAACCATACTTTTTATAAACTGTCTGAGCTTTTAACATTTGCTGTTCTGAGACAGGAAACCATTTTTTGTCTTTGTAATGTTCGATCTTAAAACCGAGCCACCAGTTCACACAGGATCCCAAAATATTTCCCAAACTTGCAACAAATAATAGCCCAAAAACTGAATGACTGCCCTCTGCCAAAAAAGCTAATAAAACGGCTTCAGACTGCAAGGGCAATAAAGTTGCCGCACCAAAGGCAGCAATAAACAGTAAAACGTAAGCCGGCATTAGGCTGCTACCAATTTAAAGCCCGAGTTTTTTCTTGGTAGAAATATATTCGTAAGCTGACCATAGCACCGCTAAAACCAGAACCAGGTAACGGCTATAGCTATAGCGTTGTGTCAAAGGCTGAATAGCGACATATAATGCATTTTGGTCCTGCGTATTTAAAGTGGCCATAAAGTTCTGGATATGTACGGCTTCTGCAATAAACAGGATTAAACAAGCAGCGATACCAAAAATAATGCTCCAATAGATTTTTGCATTTTGTTCCAGAATACGCGTTGAATTTAAAAAGAAATTTTTCATACCAGCCATCCAATAAAAAACCACCGCGAAGGTGGTTCTTATGCATTATTAGCTGCATCTTAGCATAACTGCATGGCGGCGCAATTGATTACACTTTGATTGACAATGCTTTCTGCACAGCAGGACGTGCCGTCAAACGCTCAATATATTCTTTTACGTATGGATAATCTTCAAGCTCAATTTGCTGCCAGTCATAACGTAAAATCCAAGGCAGAATAGCCATGTCGGCAATCGAGTATTCACCGGCCACATACTTTTGACCCATCAGCTGCTTATTCAGCACACCATACAAACGTTTACTTTCATTGACATAACGCTCTATGGCATAGGGAATCTTTTCAGGAGCAAAACGGCCAAAATGATGATTCTGCCCCAGCATCGGCCCCAGTCCACCCATTTGCCACATCAGCCATTGTTCGACTTCAACGCGCTGCTGTTCATCAGTGGGATAATACAGTCCTGTCTTGCGTCCCAGATACTGTAAAATTGCCCCAGATTCAAACACTGAAATGGCTTCACCACGCGGTCCATTTTGATCGACAATCGCGGGAATTTTATTGTTGGGGGAAATACGTAAAAAGTCAGGTTGAAACTGATCATTTTCCAAAATATTGATGGGGAAAATTTGATATTCCAAGCCCATTTCTTCTAATGCTATTGTAATTTTATGACCATTGGGCGTTCCCCAATAATAGAGATCAATCATGTTTCCTACCTTTTGCCTTTTTCGTTTTACATGACATTATTGAACTGCGTATTTACTTATAGCATGTTTTTTATGGATAAATCTTAATTCTGGCTTAAGCTTAAATACGCAAATACTCATCTAAATCATCATTTTCATTCAGTATTCTTGATTTTTAAATACTTTTAAAACATTTTTATGAGCATGATTGAAAATGCTCAAAACAGTCTTATATAACACATAGAGCGATAATCTTTTTAAAGATTGCTTCAAATACTGTGCATGCAATAGCAAACAGGATTTTTCTTGTTTATAAAACTTCGTGATACTCAGGAGGTTCTATCAATGAGCAGTTTCAGCCTTAGTCCCCTATTCCGCCGAAGCATTGGCTTTGACCGTTTAAATGATCTATTCGATTATGCAATGCAAAGCGATACTCCCAACTATCCACACTATAACATTGAAAAAACAGGCGATAATAATTACCGGATTGTTGTCGCCACTGCCGGATTCAATCAGGATCAACTGGAAATTAATCTCGAAAACCAGTTATTAACCATTACTGGTAAAGCAGTTGACGAGTCTTCAGACAGCACGGTTGAATTTCTGCATAAAGGTATTTCCAGCCGTTCATTTAAATTGTCACTACGTCTGGATGAACATATAGAAGTTCAACAAGCCGATTATGAAAATGGTTTATTGAAAATAGATTTACAACGCAGTGTTCCGGAAGAGGCCATGCCGCGCCAGATTCCAATTGGCGGCAAAAGCACAGAAAAAATTGCTTCACCTCAACAGCAAACAGCGGAAAACTCCCAAGAAAATGGACAATGACGGGTCTTTTGAATGCTTGAGATGATCTATTCAAACCCAATTCAAAAATCATAGCCAATAAAAAAGCCCTGCGATTGCAGGGCTTTTCTAATCAACGAGTGCTTACTTTTTCTTTTTAGGACCAAGTAGCATACCCATTTGACGACCTTCCATTTTTGGTGTTTGTTCAACTACACCGAATTCAGCCACATCTGCTTCAACTTTTTGCAATTGAGCAAGACCGAGTTGTTGGTGAGCCATTTCACGACCACGGAAACGAAGCGTGATTTTTACCTTGTTGCCTTCTTCAAGGAACTTGATAATGGCACGTAATTTTACGTTGTAATCACCAACATCAGTCGCAGGGCGTAGCTTGATTTCTTTCACCTGTACTTGATGCTGTTTTTTCTTCGCTTCTTTTTGCTTTTGCTTAAGATCAAACAAATGCTTGTTGAAGTCCATGATTTTGCAGACAGGTGGCTCAGCATTGGCTACGATCTCAACAAGATCAAGATCGGCAGCTTCAGCTGCGCGCAATGCTTCTGCAAGGTTAACAATACCTTTTTGCTCACCATTTTCGTCTACAAGACGGACTTCTTTTGCACGAATTTCATCATTCAAGGCAGGACGGTTTGATTTTCCGCCCTGTTGATTACGGTCAGGCTGTTTAATCGCTGTTACTCCACAATGTACCGGCCGCGTTCGGCTACGGCTGCTTTTACTAAGTCAACGAAAGCGTCGATTGACATAGTACCCAAATTTTTTCCTGAGCGGGTACGGACATTCACCGTACCTTCCTCTACCTCACGGTCCCCAAGTACCAATAAGTAAGGAATACGCTCTAAAGTACGTTCACGAATCTTAAAGCCGATTTTCTCATTTCTCAAGTCAGAAATTGCACGAATTCCGTTTTCTTTAAGTTTCGCGACGACTGACTCACAAGCCTCGGCTTGAGCATCAGTAATATTCATTACACACGCTTGCACTGGTGATAACCAAGGTGGCATAAAGCCCGCGTAGTGCTCAATCAGTATACCAATAAAACGTTCGAAACTGCCAAGAATTGCACGATGCAACATTACAGGCTGATCACGATCGTTATCTTCAGTGACATAAGAGGCATCCAGACGTTCTGGAAGGTTGAAGTCACATTG
>NZ_DJDC01000190.1:11215-22662 GCF_002430855.1 Acinetobacter sp. UBA5934
ATCTTCGGACCGTAGAATGCACCTTCACCTGGTTGTAAATCCCAATCCAGGCCAGCAGCATCTAAAGCATCTGCCAAAGATTTTTCTGCCATGTCCCAAAGCTTGTCATCACCGACACGCTTTTCAGGACGTGTAGACAATTTCATTTGAACTTCTTCAAAGCCAAAGTCTTTATAAACATCTAAAGTCAGTTTAATAAAGTCTGCAACTTCAGTACCAATTTGTTCTTTGGTACAGAAAATGTGTGCATCATCTTGAGTAAAGCCACGTACACGCATAATGCCGTGCAATGAACCTGATGGTTCATTACGGTGGCATGAACCAAACTCAGCCAAACGCACAGGAAGATCACGGTAAGACTTCAAGCCTTGGTTGAACACTTGCACGTGACAAGGACAGTTCATTGGCTTCACCGCATAGTTACGGTTCTCTGAGTGAGTCGTAAACATGTTGTCTGCATAGTTGGCAGCATGTCCAGATTTTTCCCACAATGTGAAATCAACCACTTGCGGCGTGCGGATTTCTTCGTAGCCATTGTCTTGCTGAACTTTACGCATGTATTGTTCAAGCACTTGATAAATGGTCCAGCCATTCGGATGCCAGAACACCATACCCGGTGCTTCTTCTTGCATATGGAACAAGTCTAGCGCTTTACCGATTTTACGGTGATCGCGTTTTTCTGCTTCTTCAATACGTTTTACATAAGCCGCAAGCTGTTTCTTGTCCGCCCAAGCTGTACCGTAAATACGTTGCAGCTGTTCATTCTTCGCATCGCCGCGCCAGTAAGCACCAGAGATTTTAGTCAGCTTGAACGATTTTAGGAATTTGGTGTTTGGTACGTGCGGACCACGGCACATATCCAGGTAATCCTGATGGTAGTACAAGCCCATTTGAGTTTCTTCAGGCATGTCTTCAATCAGGCGTAATTTGTATTCTTCACCACGCGCTGTGAATTCTGCAATCACTTCATCACGCGGCGTCATTTTTCTGATGACATCATAGTCCTGATCGATGAGCTTTTTCATACGTTCTTCGATCGCAGCCATGTCATCTAAAGTGAATGGACGTGGCATCCAGATGTCATAGTAGAAGCCTTCTTCAATGACCGGACCAATGACCATCTTTGCTTCTGGGAACAATTGCTTAACCGCATGGCCGACCAAGTGCGCGCAAGAGTGACGAATGATGTGAATACCATCTTCATCTTTAGGCGTGATAATTTGTAAGGTTGCATCTTCAGTGATGAGATCAGACGCATCAACCAAACGGTCGTTGACACGACCTGCAACTGTATTTTTCGCAAGACCTGGACCAATGCTCAGTGCAACGTCCATCACAGATACGGCTTGATCAAACTGTTTTTGATCGCCATTTGGCAAAGTGATAATTGGCATAAAAAATCCTTAAGGAGTGATGCCCCGTACCATAGGGCATGTCACCGCGAGATTATGATCGAGGCAGAACCTCAAAAGATAAAAACGGTGGATAAATAAAAATCGACTCGAATTTTACACGTCTTATCCACAGGATTAAACCTTTTCACCTAGAAAATTCGCGATTTGGCGCATTTTGAATTTATTTGCCACTACTTCGCCTTTAGATCAATCAAGAAATTACTGTTTTTTTTTATTCTCTAAAGTTATCCCATGCTTCGAACTTGCCTTGAGTATAGGCATAAAGCTGAGCAAATTGCGGAATCACCGCTTCACTTTGAGTCGGTCGTAAAAATACATATTCATCCCGCTCAATCTCACAGGATTTTGGCAACAGCAGCATTTCCTGATTACTGCTGCGTCCATACAAACTATGCAGCTTACTTTTTTCTGGATAAATATAGTTGGCCTGCCAATAACCGCCGTATATGAATACCGCCTTATATTTATGCGGAAGATGATTCAGCAGTTCCAGACCAGGTAACTGGCTATAGCACAAAACTTTAAGTACCGGTGTGGCAATCCAGAGTGCACATTGCAGTTCAGCCAGATTCGCCAGATCAAAATCGCCGGGCTTGAGCAGCAACGAGCCAAAAGCCAGATCATTACAGACACTGTGTTGGCAATGCTGCATAAAGGTCGGACTGCCACCGCCATTAAAACACAGGTTTTCGTGCCATAAATTGGGAAACTGCTGCCGAATGATGTCGATGTAATGTTGATACCATTGCTGCGATTGTTGATAACTTTTTTCCGCAGATTTTAAGATTTTCGGCAGTTTGGCCACATGGGCATCATAGCCCATTAAACCGGTTAATTTGAGATGGGTTGCATGTTGCTGAATCAGCTTAAGCAAAGCCAGAAATTGCTGCTGAGTTTGCACGCCGCCACGATGCAGCCCCACATCAATTTCAATATTCACATTCAGGCAAATGTTAAACCATTGCGCCAGCTGCAAATATTGTTGTAAGCGTCCCACTTCGTCAATCAACCACTGAATATAAGGCTGTTGATCACGCTCACTTGTAACCTGATAAAACCTTTCTACTGCGTGGATCGGCATCGGCTTGCCCAGCAAGATATCGGCTTGCTGAAATGTCTGGATAATCTCTGAAATATGCGGCAGATGAAAAACCATAAAACGCTGGCTATTTAGTTTTTCACTGGCCAGTTTGAGCAGCTGCATATTGGCTAGGGATTTCACCACCAAACGTGGTTTTAACTGCGCAGGTATGCGCGACTGTACAACCTCCAAATTATGTTGATAGGTTTTTAAATCTAAAATCAGTTGCGGTGTGCCAGTCCCCTGCTGTTGTAAATGCTGAGTCAGTTGCTGAAAATAGTTCGATTGCATTGCCCTCTCCTTATTTTCCAGACAGGAGTAACTGTTTCAAATAGGGATTCAACCATTTTTGCTGCGGGTCCAGTTGCTGACGCAGCGCCATAAAATCGTCCCATTTCGGATAAAGGTCGCGCAGCGAGGCTGCGCTCATGCTATGCAACTTGCCCCAATGTGGCCGTCCCTGATATTTCTGAAAAATCGGCTCGACCAGATTAAAGATCGCGTGGTAATCCTGTTTATAAAACTGGTGGATGGAAATGGAGACTGAATCGCGCTGATAAAAAGGACTCAGCCAGATATTATCCGCTTTGACATAACGGAACTCGATCGGGAAAAACATCGGCACCTTATGCTTTCTTAAAGTCGCCAAAACCTCGTCCAGACACTGCAAGCCCAATGCCGCTGGAATCTGATATTCCATTTCATTAAATCTGGTATTGCGCGGAGTTGGAAAAATCTGGTTTGACCAATCCACATAGCAGGTCGGTTTGAGAAACACGCCGAGCATTTTTTGCAAATAGGGATTTGTCCTTGGCAATAGCTGCGTCAATTCAGAACATAGGGTTAATAAGGCATCCTCCGAAGGCCAGCTCTCTTGCCTGGGCTGAATCGCTTCATTGGTTTCATCTAGAGTTTTCAGCATCACTTGATCTGAATGCAGGAATACCCAAAATTCTATGTGCCGGTGCTGCAGCTTCCATTGATCAATATGTGCAAAAATCTCCTGAATCGGGCACAGCCGAATCTGTTCTTTTAATTTATATCTGAGACGATTTTGCAGGGTAATTTGGGTCATCACTCCCATACTACCAAGGGCAACCCGCCCAGCCTGAAAGATGTCTGCATTTTGCTCGCGATTACATCCCAACAGCGCGCCAGCTGCTGTGAGTAATTCAAAACCTTCCACAAAAGCAGATAGACAGGGTAAATCCATCCCTGTGCCATGCGTTCCTGTAGCAATCGCCCCGGCCAAACTTTGCTGGTCTATATCGCCCTGATTGGGTAAGGCCTGATTGATCGGGGCAAGATATTCACCCAGGTCATATAAACGTGTACCCGCTTGAACTGTGCACTGGGTTTTCTTTTCATCAAAAGTCACCACGCCTTTGAACTGATCAAGATTAAGCAAAATGTCATCAGTCTTGGCCAAAGCACTAAACGAATGTCCTGCACCCACAACACGGATATGCTCACAGGATTTCACTATTTTTTGTAATTCATTGATATGCTGAGGTTGAAGAATTTGTGGATGTGCCTGCTGGTTTCCAGACCAGTTCTGCCATCCTTTATCCGCCTGTTGTATTTTCATTATTATTCCTTGGCTGATGCTATTTTAATTGCTCAGTTAGAGTAAAATACCTAAAAAAGCAAATATGGGAACCCATGAGTTCAAAAAAGATCTATGCTATAAAATAATTTATTTAATTTTCAATATCTTAAAAATTATTAAATTAGACTCGACTAAAGCATAAATGCAAGGTTTCTGATAAATGCATATCTTTTCAACAGGATATGAAAATAAATATAGAACGGAGTTTAAAAATGGTTAGCGCATACGATGAATTACCGCGTACCCCCGCAAATTTTGTAGCGTTGTCACCTTTACGCTATCTGGATCGCGCAGCTTATATTTACCCGAATCAAAATGCGATTATTCATGGTAAGCGCCGGATCACCTGGCGTGAGAAATATAATCGTTGCCGTCAGTTTGCCAACCAACTCCAAAAATTAGGCATCGGTAAAAATGATACCGTGTCTGTCTTGCTGCCTAACGTCCCTGCCATGATTGAAGCACATTTTGCTGTACCGATGGCAGGTGCGGTACTCAACACCTTAAATACCCGTCTGGATGCCAAAACACTGGCCTTTATGCTGGAACACGCCGAAAGCAAAGTGTTACTGGTTGACCCTGAATTTACTGCACTTGCGACAGAAGCACTGGCTCTGATTTCACAAGACATTTATGTGATTGATGTGGCCGATGCAGAGTTTGAAGGTGAAGACAAGCGTATTGGTCAAATCGAATATGAAGAATGGATTGCTCAAGGCGATGCAAACTTTGAATGGCATCTTCCCCAAGATGAATGGGATGCGATTAGCTTAAGTTATACCTCGGGTACCACAGGTAACCCTAAAGGTGTGGTCTATCATCATCGCGGTGCTTACATTAACGCGGCCAGTAATATCATTGCTTGTGGCATGACACCACGTGCCACCTATTTATGGACACTACCGCTATTCCATTGTAATGGCTGGTGCTTTGCCTGGACCATGGCGGCCAACGGCGGAACCAACGTCTGCTTGCGTAAAGTTGATGCGGAACTGATTTTTAAACTCATTGCTGAACATAAAGTCGATTATTTCTGTGGCGCACCGATTGTCTTGTCGATGCTGATCAATACCCCGGATGAGAAAAAGACCAAAATTGATCACCGTGTCGAAGTGATGGTCGCGGGTGCTGCACCGCCAGCTGCGATTATCGAAGGCATGCGCAATATTGGCATTAACGTGACTCATGTTTACGGCTTGACTGAAACTTATGGCCCTTCTGCGCTATGCGCATCTCAAGCAGGCTGGAGCGATCTGTCTATTCAAGAACAGGCACAGTTACATTCACGTCAAGGCGTACCGTATCCACTGCAAGATGGCATGAAAGTGCTTGATCCGGACACCATGCAGGAAGTTCCACACGATGGTCAGACCATGGGCGAAATTATGTTCCGTGGCAATATCGTGATGAAAGGTTATTTGAAGAATCCTGAGGCTACAGCGGAAGCGTTTGCTGGTGGCTGGTTCCACACAGGAGATCTGGCGGTTTGCCAACCGGATGGCTATGCCAAAATTACCGACCGTTCTAAAGACGTGATTATTTCTGGTGGTGAAAATATTTCCTCACTCGAAGTGGAAGAAGTGCTGTATCAGCATCCTGCTGTTCTGACTGCAGCGGTGGTGGCAAAACCAGATCCACGTTGGCAGGAAGTGCCATGTGCCTTTGTGGAGCTGAAACAAGGTAAAACTGCAACAGCTGAAGAACTGATTGAGTTCTGTAAGCAGCATTTGGCCCGTTTCAAGGTACCGAAAGATGTGGTAATTACCGAGATTCCAAAAACCTCAACTGGCAAACTGCAAAAATTCATCTTGCGTGACTGGGCCAAAGAACGTGCTACAGGTGAGTTTCAGTAATACTTCATCGGATGAAGTCCCCCTTTTCAAAGGGGGATTATCCCCTTATGGAACATTACTTCTCACCCTTTAAAGAGTGAAAAAAAGCGACTCATATGAGCCGCTTTTTTAGTTTGAGTATAGAAATCAGTTATCTGAAATCAAAGCCACTTGCTGAATATAGTTAAACAGTTTTAACTTAGACGCAGCCAGCTCTTCTTCAGTCGCCTGATTTTTGATATCACGATGGATACGCAAAATATGCTGACGAATTGCATGATGCTCGGCAGCATTATGCGCTTTCATAAATTCTTTAATCACCGGATCACCTTGCGCGATCATACGATCGACCCAACGTTGCAACTGTGCGGTTTTTTTCGCACCTTGCTGCGGCGTTAAGTAAGACAAAATCATGGTTTCATCTTCATTACGCAATAATTTTCCTATACGCTGAAACTGACGGCGACGCGCTTCATGTGAAGTAATGGTTTGCACATCCAGTAAAGCATCAATCAAACGCTCTTCCACAGGAAGATTTTTAATTTGTTTGATACTTAACTGAGCCAGTTGCTCACCCAAAGCAGCCATACGCTGAACTGCTTTTTTCTGTTCGGTTTTACTCGCACGTCCTTCTAGACTTTCAAAGTCATCTTCAGTAAAACGGTTCGGTTGACGTGCCACGATTAATCTGCCTCGTAAAATTTTGCTGCAAATAATGCCTGAATTTCAGATAAAGCTTGTTCTTCATCCGCACCTTCAAGCACTAAACGTAAAGTTGTGCCCTTGCCTGCACCCAGCATTAGCAAGGACATAATATTTTTTGCATCTACCAATTTACTACCTTTACCAATTTGAATCGATGAACGAAATTTGGTGGTAACTTCAATTAGCTTTCCAGATGCACGCGCATGTAAACCTAGTTTATTAATTACGTCAACAGTTGTGTCAATCATGACCAGTGCTTCATTTCTCTATGGAGGACTTGGATAGACCATTTTTCCTCAAGGGCTTTTTTGAGTCTATCTACGATATATACCGAACGGTGCTGCCCGCCGGTACAGCCAATGGATACCGTCATATAGTGACGATGTCCTTCTGCAAAGGCAGGCAACCACTTATCTAAAAAATGATAAATGTCTTGGAACATCTCATTGGTTTGTTCACTTTGCAGCAAAAACTGTTGCACAGGTAAATCTAAACCTGAATATTTGCGCAATTCCAGATCCCAATGTGGATTAGGCAAATGACGTACGTCAAATACATAATCGGCATCAAGCGGAATACCGTGCTTATAACCAAATGATTGTAAAATTAAAATGAGGTTATCTGATTGTCCAAGTTTAGACAACAAGGTATGTTTCAGATCATGGACGCTTTTATCAGTGGTATCAATATGTACCGTTGAACGCAATTGTATGGGAAGCAATAAGGTTTTTTCTTCCTGGATACATTCATTCAAGCTTTTAAAACGACTGGCTAAAGGATGTGGACGCCGTGATGCACTAAAACGGGTAATCAGTTCCTGATCCTGGGTAGTCAAATAAATGATATCCACCGAACCATGTCTTTGCAGTTGCTCAAAAACATGATCAAACTCTTGCAGGTCTGCACGGGTACTGCGTACATCCACGCCTAGCGCCAGTTGCTCTAAATTATTGTCACGATCAAGTTTTTCCACAATTTCCGGCAGCAATGCCAGCGGTAAATTATCAATACAGTAATAACCCAAATCTTCTAGCACCTGCAAAGCAGATGATTTCCCCGATCCAGATTGTCCTGTAACAATTAAAATACGCTTCATGGCAAAGCTGTCCTTAATAACAAAGTCTATGCAGTATGCTTGACCTGCAAGTTATCAATCAGTCGGGTGTTGCCTAATTTGGCAGCTACAAACAGCACCACATCCTGATCAAATGCTTCAATATCTTGTAATTCTGGAGTACGCGCTTCCACATAATCCACAATAAAACCAGCTTGTGTCAACTTTTGCTTAATATTTTCTAACACTTCCGCAAGACTGACACCATTGTGCAGCTCCTTCTCGGCAGCAGTTAAACTCTGGTAAATGGTCGGTGCAATGGCACGGTGTTCAGCACTCAAATAACCATTACGTGAACTCAGTGCCAAGCCATCTTCAGCACGGGTAATTGGCACCCCAATCACTTCTAGCGGGATATTCAGGTCACGGACAAGCTGACGAATCACGGCCAGCTGCTGATAGTCCTTTTGCCCAAAAAAGGCAAAATTCGGCTGTACAATATTAAACAGTTTAGTGACCACCACAGCCACGCCATCAAAATGGCCCGGACGCTGTAAACCACATAAGTCATTGGTAATCTCAGACACGCTAATATTGGTTAACCGTGGCTTATTGCCATACATTTGCTCAACGCTCGGCGCAAAAATAATGTCACAGCCGACATCTGCCAACAAATGACTATCCTGCTCCAAAGTACGCGGATAGCTGTCAAAGTCTTCATTTGGCCCGAATTGAATCGGATTGACAAAGATACTGACCACGACAACATCACAGATTTTTTTTGCTTCACGCACCAGGTTTAAATGCCCTTCGTGCAAATTGCCCATGGTTGGAACAAAACCAATAATTTTTCGTGCCGATCGAGCTGGACTCAGTGAAGCGCTTAATCCCTGAATGGTGGTTTCTGTTTTCATGTTTACAGCTCGACTTGAAAAGTTTGTTCTTTAGCAGGGAATGAACCTTCTTGGACTGCCGCATGGTATGCCTTGAAGGCGTCCAGAATTGCAGTTTCCCCTGCTTGTTCTTTCATAAAATTACGCACAAATTTAGCCACATGACCACCGGTCAATCCCAGCATATCTTGAACAACCAGCACCTGACCGTCCGTATCTGCGCCTGCGCCAATGCCAATCACTGGAGTATGGGGAAATAATTCACTAATTTCCTTACCCACCTGTGCCGGAACACATTCCAGTAGAAGCACTGCAGCACCAGCTTCTACCACGGCCTTACAATCGGCAATCAGCTGATCGGCAGCTTCACGGGTACGCGCCTGAACTTTATAGCCGCCAAATACATGCACAGATTGTGGGGTTAAACCCAAGTGCACGCACACTGGAATACCATTACGGGTTAACACCTGAACGGTTTCGGCCAGCCATGCGCCGCCTTCTATTTTCACCATATGTGCGCCAGCTTGCATCACTTGTTTGGCGCTGATTAATGCATCATTCAGGGTGGCATAACTCATAAACGGCAAATCAGTCAAAATAAACGCATGCTGATTACCACGGCGAACGGCTGCCGTATGATAGGCCATATCATCTACCGTCACCGGTAAAGTAGAATCACAGCCCTGAATCGTCATTCCTAAAGAATCACCTATCAGAATGGTATCAATTGCAGCAACTTCCATTGCTTTTGCCATACTCGCATCATAGCAAGTCAGGCAGGAGAATTTGCGGCCTTGCGCTTTAAATTTTCTTAAGTCACTTAGACTAATCATCCGGATCTTCCTCTTATGACGACTTTCTCAAGCGGTCATGCAAAAAATTAAATATTTGCCCAATTTCCGTCATCCAGCACGGTAAGCGATGGATGTTGCAAGATCGGTAAATCTTTTAATAATTGTCCCTTGAGCTGCAAATTTGCCTCTAAATCAAGCAATGGCATCAGCACAAAATCACGTTCCATCACCCCAATATGCGGCACGGTTAAACGCTCATTAAGAATCTGTTCTTCACCATACATGAGTAGATCCAAGTCCAAAGTCCGTTCGCCCCATCGGCGCAGTCGAACCCGACCTGATTCTTGCTCAAAACGCTGCAATTCATCTAGCAAGGCAAGTGGCTGCAAGTCTGTAATAAGCTGTACAGCCGCATTTAAGTAATTGGGCTGGTCTTGTGGCCCCATGGGCGGACTTTGATACAGCCTGGAGGTTTTCACCGAACCCAGCGTTGCCAGCTTCTGCACCGCTTCTGCCAAAATTTGACGTGAATCGCCTAGGTTACTGCCTAGGCCAATGTACGTTACTGTCATCATTGTGTCGGTCCAAAAACAACCTGGCTTAAATCACGTTTGACTCGTTTGCGTTTTAAAATAGGATGATCATAGCCAATCTCTGAGCCATTTAATGCAGTCGACTGAGCTGGTCTTTCCGTTTTTGCCCGGCTTTTACGTTCACGGCGACTACGCGGTTCAGGCTCGTTCACTAAAGGCTCAATTTCAGCAACCGCAGCGACTGACTTCGTTTCTACCACATCCTCTGTTGCAGATTTACGACGGCTTTTTGCGCGTTGACGATTATATTGACTAATGGCGCGTTCTTTTTCATCCGTAGACATCTGTTGATACGCATCCCACCATTGACCCATACCCTGAGTGGTCTCATCACCTGATTTTTCACGCAGTAACAGAAAATCAAATCCGGCACGGAAACGCGCATGCGTCGATAAAGCCTGAATCTGTTGCGGTTTCGGATTAAGCAAACGGGTCTGCATTTCCCAAACTTCACGAATAAATGTTTCTGCAAAACGTGGAATGATGGTACGGGTGGCCTGACGTTTTAAAACATCCAAACCCGCCTGTGCTCTTGCCTCTGCAGGAATAACACCTTTATTTAAATAAAAGTTACAACGCTCTAAAAAAGGTTTCCACAACAATACCGCATAGAAAAATGCAGGATTGATGGTCTTGCCAATTTGAATACGTTGATCGGTATTGATCGCAGCGCGTTCAATAAAGGTGGAGATATCCGGGCTGATGTCTGCAAACAGTTGACGCCAAATATCAAAATCAATCAGCATCGGTAGAACACGATGCAAATGTCCCATGGTGAATAACTTTTGTGATTCATCATATAAGCGGTGCGGAGAGATATCACGCAACAGCTGGGTCATTTCAGGAGTAAAAATTTCTAAAATTTCAGGCGCAATATTAAAATTTAATTTTGCGGCAAAACGTAAAGTGCGGAGCATGCGCACCGGATCTTCTTCAAAACGTAAGGTCGGATCACCCAACAAACGTAAGGTTTTATTCTTTATATCATCAATGGCATGACAGAAATCCAGCACAATGCCTTTACGCGGCTGGTAATACATCGCGTTAATAGAAAAATCACGGCGGGCAAAATCCTGTTCAATCGTGCCCCAATTATTGTCACGTAAAATCATGCCTGAAGCAGACGTGACTGCTTTTTTAGGCGGTGCACGGAAAGTGGCAACTTCGATCAACTCACGACCAGCATAGACATGAGCCAGCTCAAAACGTCGTCCGATAATACGACAACGTCGTCCGAAGACTTCTTTCACCTGAGCCGGAGTTGCATTGGTGACCGCATCAAAATCTTTAGGATTTAAACCTAAAATTAAGTCACGGACACCCCCACCGACGATATAAGCTTCATAGCCAGCTTTGGTTAAAGCATCGATAACATCTAATATGGAAGAAGGTAATTGAGCGGTTGATAAACCACATTTTGACGCGCGCAAAGTTTGCAAAAGACGCTGTCTCCTACGTCTGAACGTAAAAT
>NZ_DJDC01000122.1:0-13725 GCF_002430855.1 Acinetobacter sp. UBA5934
ATAAATATAGGTCAATGTACCTTCTTGTAACGCAATTTATATGAACTGTAACTTTGCTGGAATAGTGTATTAATTAATATTGCTTATTACTTTATTTTTCATGTATTTATCATTTAAAATTCAATGTTTAAAGTTTAATTTTTCACTAACTTTGCACGTATTTTTCACCTTTTAATAAAAGTAAAAAAATAGATAAAATGTGATTCAATACTCATTTTTAACATTTTAAAGGCTCAGGTTTAAGCATTTACTGGTCTGTCTAAAGCAGCTTACCAAAAAAGAATAAGAATAAATTATGTAAAATTTATTTATTTTATGTAGTTTTAATAATATTTTAATACCCTAATTATTTTTTTAATGATATTTATAAATCAATTGAATAATTAATAGACAGTAAATATGTGTAGATCAAATTCTTATTATCCTGAAAATCAATATTATTCTCATAATTTGTTACAGCTTATTCTCCCTTGTTTAGCTACTGATAAACAGTATTGTTTATTTCTGGATATTGATGGAACCCTATCAGAGTTTCACCCAGATCCAGCTCAAAGCTTTATTCCACAAACGACTTTAAAAACTTTACAACAATTAAGTGATTCGAATGTTTCAGTGATTTTTCTTACCGGGCGTTCAGTCGAGATCGCCTCAAAATTATTATTCCCCTTAGATCTGCCGATTGCGGGCACGCATGGGCTAGAAATAAAAATGGATGAGCATACTCAATTCAACATTTCTAGCGATGAAATTAATTTTTCTTTACTTCAACAAGACATTCAAAAACGCTGTGAACCCTATCCTCAAGTGTTAATTGAAAACAAGAGTTATTCGGTTGCCCTACATTATCGTCAATGTCCCGAGCTTGCTGAGATTGCAAAAACAATTGCTGAAGAAGTACTGGACAGTTATCCAGGCTTTAAGATCAATGAGGGTAAATATGTATTTGAATTAGTGCCCAAGCAGGCTGATAAGGGACAGGCTATTCAAACCATATTGGACTATTTAAATTTCAATCATGTTTTACCTCTTTTTATTGGAGATGACATTACCGACGAATCCGGTTTCAAGACTATAAATCAGTATCAGGGAATTAGTATAAAAGTCGGTTCAGAGCCTACTCATGCCCATTATCGACTTAAAAATGTTGCTGATGTCGCTGACTTTCTTAATTTATTTTCACAATTCTTAAAAACAGGTTTTTTAAGGCAGTCTCAAGTATCAGATGGAGAAAAAGCATGTCTAGATTAATCATATTATCAAATCGTGTCAGTTTACCTAATCCTGATAAAGTGACGGCTGGCGGTCTTGCTGTTGCGTTACAAGATGCACTTGCTGATATTGGCGGAGTTTGGCTGGGGTGGAATGGTGAAAAAATTGAAAATCATCAGACTCCACATTTTAACCAGACCGAATATAAAGGCGTGGAATACGTGACTTGCCCTTTAACCGAAGAGCAGTACCAGAACTATTATTGTGGCTTTGCAAATAATACTTTATGGCCGGCAATGCATGACCGTGCAGATTTAATTGAATACCAAGCCCAACAATATACAACCTATCAAGATGTTAACCTTCTATTTGCCAAACAGCTCAAACAGATGGCCGAGCCTGATGATTTGATCTGGGTACATGATTACCATTTTTTTAGTGTGGCGCGTCATTGTCGTGAAATGGGCATGAAAAACAGAATTGGCTTTTTCTTGCATATCCCCTTCGCTGGCTTAAACATCTGGAACTCCATTCCTACAGCCCGTTTACTAATTGAAGACTTGTGTCAGTATGATGTGGTGGGTTTACAAACCAAACATGACCAAAAGCAGTGTATGGACGTATGTAGTCATTACTTGGCTAGTCATCCACTGCACAGTCATATATTGACCCTCAACCATCATCCGGTCACAGTTCAATGTTACCCAATTGGAGTTAACCCTGAGCTGATTCAAAAAATCGCGCAACAAAACAGTAAAAATAGCTCGACTGTATTTGAATTTGATGAATTAAGTGATCAGCAAACCATTATCAGTGTTGATCGCATTGATTATTCCAAAGGATTAATTGAACGATTTGATGCCTTGGAAGCATTTCTACAAAGTAATCCTGAATATCATAAGCACCTTACCGATTTACAAATAGCCTGTCCGTGCCGTATGGAAATCAAAGCTTATCAAGAGTTATATGAGGATATGCAATCCAAAGTCGATTTGATTAATCAGGAATTTTCTCAGGATAACTGGTTACCTATTAATTGTACCCATGACGCGATTTCACATGATGAATTAATGAAAATTTATCGGCAGGCTAATATTTGCTGGGTCAATTCATTACGTGATGGTATGAATCTGGTTGCGAAGGAATTTATTGCTGCACAAAATCCTGAAGATCCGGGTGTTTTAATACTTTCTAAATATACCGGTGCCGCTGAACAGATGTCCGAAGCTTTAATTGTCGATCCGGAAAACTGCGACAGTATGATTAAAGGGCTAAAAACAGCCTTAACCATGTCTAAATCGGAACGTATAGAGCGTTACGAATATCTAATGAATGGATTAAAACGTTTTGATATCAATGACTGGCGTAATGCGTTTTTAGATGATTTGAGAGGGGTTAAAAAGATAGATATTATTCCATCAATTGCTAAAAAAATTCATCCAAAAATTGTGAATTATTAAGCCTTTAAATGGTATCATTTATATTTTTTAGCTATAAAAAAACGAGTATATCTACTCAACAAGATATACTCGTTTTGTTTTAGCAAAGTCGCTTAGGAAGCTTTGACCTGAGTAAAATGGTTTAACAAAGCAATCATTGAAAGTAAAGCGGCAATAAATGCAAACACTACCGTCAAGCCCATCACTTCACTGCTAATGCCGACTAAAGCAGGTCCCAATAAAGAGCCTGTATAAGCCATAGTAGAAACACATGACAATGCGGCTGCTTTAGACATGACATTTTGGCGGCCTACGCGTGAAAACATCACGGGAACAATATTAGAACAGCCTAATCCAAGTAAAGCATAACCCAATAAAGCCACGATCCAGTGTGGAGCCATTACCACAGTAAACAATCCAAGTGCTGCACAAATTGCACTGTAAATAATGATATTCTTTTCACTCAAGGCCTTGATTAAATAATGCCCTGCAAAACGCCCCGAAGTCATGGCAATAGCAAAGCAGGTATAAGCTAGCCCAGCTAAAGCAGGTTTTACTCCATATTCATTGATCAGATAAATCCCGCTCCAGTCCATTGCTGAACCTTCTGAAAGAAATGCAATAAAACAAATCAATCCCATCAAGATAATCAACGGACTCGGTAATTTTCTGGTCTTGCTTTCGACTTCAGCAGAATCAGTTTTTTGTTCTTTTTCAATGACGGATAAACTGTTAGGCACAGCAATAACACTCAAGATGACCAATAAGCTGCAAATTGCCAAAGCGCTCATCAAAGGGCTTACACCTACTGCAAGTAAGGCAGTAACAGTCATCACTCCAGTCAAGCCACCTAAACTGCACATTCCATGAAACTGCGACATCATACTTTTAGCACTGTTTTTTTCTACAATCACAGCTTGTAAATTGATGGCCACACCCAAACTACCGGCAGCCGTACCAAACAGGAATAGTGCGATAGACATGGTGACAATACTGCTACTTAAGGCAAAAGTAGGTAAAACCATAAGCAACAATAAAACTGCTATAGAAATAATGACACGACAACCCACTTTTTGGATCAACAAACCTGTAGCAGGCATCGCCAGCATCGAGCCAGCACCGATAGACAGCAATAAAGTACCAAAATCGGCATGATTCAGATGAAGCCGCTGCTGTGCATAAGGAATAAGCGGTGCCCATGCTGCAGTACTTAAACCTAAACTAAAGAAGCTAAGTAATGTGGACAGACGCTGTGCAGCGTGCTGAGTTGTATGATCCAGATGTGCTGTTTTAGTTAAAAACATATGTGTGCCACCACAAAAAAATAAGTTTTTTGGCTGTCCCTTTCAGGAGTATTTCCATAGAAAAACCCCTGCACACTTATAGTTATTTCCTATAAATATGCAAGGGCTTCAATTTGGCGAAATTATACACAAAAAAATTATTAATCAATCATATTTTTTAAGTAATTTTAAACTATTTTGTAACTGAAACAGCCTACTCCTAAAGTGCTTAAATCAGGGTTTTTAATTCACTTTAAAAATCAGCAACTAGCCTTTAGACTTATAGTTTTAACCAGAATGAATTTGCTCCCCAATCTTAAAATTATTGAGGATAAAAACTCTGTTATTAGCTTAAATTTAGAAATGTAAAATGGAAGAGTAAATGATCAGTATTTAAAGCATGGCTTCATAATGCTCATACATTTATAAAATGAAATTAAGTTAAATCTTCGAAATATAAGAAAATATATGTGAAATTTATATTTTATTTATCCTAGTACAACATTTGTGTTGTGTAAATTTTGTCCTTAACTTAATTGTTGTGTAGCCTTCCATAGAATCAATTATATTGAAAATAACAACAGTACGATTGAGGATAAAGCTTATAAAAGCCGAAAACATTATCTTTTCTACCCAGTGTATGCTCTATTACGGAAACTAATGGTCACGATTATCTACTAAGGTACATTACTGTGTTTATGATCAACTACAAATGAATAATTCTCTTAGCTTACAATAATTCAGTTTTAAGTTATTTAACCTTCATTTAGAGAAAAGAAATAAGTGCTAGCCCATACTCAGATTTAGAGATTTAAACTGAATACGGGCTACAAAATATGCGGAAATTATACAAGCTAAGCGTGGTGCTTATAAATCAAGTTTTTGGTGCTGCGCATCGGGCTCATTGGTTTTGCCGCTCAAGCTGCCTTTTAGAACCTTAAACAGCTGGGTCACTTTATTGTCGGTAACATTCCAGTATTCTGCACTAATTGCTTCGGCCACCAGTACACGTACGCTAGGATCGTTTTTTCCTTCAAACCAGTTTTCTGCCCATGGATTCCAGAGCTTCTCAATCAGCGCTGCATCGGTACTGATCTGTGCATGGGCGCTCATAGAAACGTAAACACTATCTGCAGGTTCGGCAAATGATAATCCGATATGATTACGTCCGGAATTGATGGCTTTGACCAAATCATTAGTATCTTTCAGGATGAAATAGAGATTTTTATTTTCATTCATATGTTCTGTATTCAGCATGGTCATAGGCTGAGAATGAATTTCCTGACTATCGGTGGTATGACTAATCATGGTGAAACGCACACCTTTGATCAGTTTCCATAATTTTTCACGGTTTTGATTGTCTGTCATGATTATTCTCCAAAAGTTCAGCATTCATACGAAAAATAAATAATTAAATTTTGTTTACTGTTCTGTTTTTAGATTAATTGTATTTTGCAGTTTGAATATGCCATCTCACGTAACTTATACATTTCAATAATCAAAGATGAGATTAACCATCATAAAAAATAACGAAAACCAATTCAGTTACATTTCATTTTAAAAAGAAAGTAAATCATAAGGTTTTTTTGAATATGGGATGATAAAAATCTGTATTGAATAAGCAGCTATATAGCTGGCAGATCAATCATAGATTCAATTTGAAGCAGTTAATGCGGGATCTCGAATTAAACCCCTTAAAAAGCTGAATCCCTCTTTATTTCTGGTGAGGGAATAAAGAGAGATTCAAATATTTAAGCTATTCAGTGTATCTCAGGCGATTTCTTCAAGTTGCAACTCCTGACGCATCAGTTCCTGTAATTTGAATTTTTGCGCCTTGCCTGAAGCAGTCATTGGAAATTCGGTAAAGAAGCGCACATATCGCGGTACTTTATTGTGAGAAATATGCTCTGCACAATACTTACGAATCGCTTCTTCATTGACCTGATGATGTTCGTGCAAAATAATACAGGCACAGAGTTCTTCACCATATTTGGCATCTGGCAGTCCAATCACCTGTACATCCGAAACATCCGGATGGGTATAGAGGAAATCTTCAATTTCTTTCGGGAACAGGTTTTCACCGCCACGAATAACCACATCTTTAATTCGGCCTTTGATTTTTACAAAGCCCTTTTCGTCCATTTCTGCAATATCACCGGTGTGCATCCACTTGGCAACGTCAATGACTTCCTGAGTTTTGTCGTTATCTTCCCAATAACCTAGCATAACCGAATAACCGCGCACACAGAGCTCACCCAGTTTCCCACGTGGCACAACTTTGCCATTTTCATCGACAATTTTGATTTCCAGATGTGGATGCACCCGGCCAACAGTTCCAACACGGCGTTCCACAGAATCTGAAGTCGAACTTTGCACACTGACCGGTGCAGTTTCAGTCATACCATAACAGATGGTAATTTCTGACATATGCATACGGTCAATCACACGCTGCATAATTTCACGCGGACACGGACTGCCTGCCATAATTCCGGTACGTAAGCTGCTCAGATCGAACTCATCGAATTGCTCATGTTCAAGCATGGCAATAAACATGGTCGGCACCCCATAGGCTGCGGTGCATTTTTCTTGTTGAATCGTTTTAAGCGTATCCAGCGGATTAAACACGGCAGATGGGTACACCATGGTAGAACCATGCGTAATACAGGCCAAATTACCCATGACCATGCCGAAACAATGAAACAGCGGTACCGAAATACAAACCCGATCCTGAGGAGTTAAATGAATCGCTTCACCGACAAAATAACCATTATTCAAAATATTATTATGCGTCAGCATGGTTCCTTTCGGATTACCCGTGGTGCCAGAGGTAAATTGAATATTAATGGTTTCATCAAACTGTAAATCAGCAGCAATTGCTTGCAATTGATTTAACTGTGTAGCAGTAGGTTCTGGCAATAAATCAGCAAAGCGGTGAATACCAGTATGCTGTTCAGGATCAATTTTAATCACGTGCTGTAAATGTGGCAGGCGTTTTGCAGAAAGTCGTTTATCTGCCGATTCGGCAAGCTCAGGGGCAATTTTGGTTAAAATTTCCTGATAATTACTGGTTTTAAATTGCGCTGCAATGACCAAGGCCTTACAGGATACTTTATTCAGCACATATTCAAGTTCACTGCTTTTATAGGCAGGATTCAAATTGACTAAAATCATGCCGGCTTTAAAGGCTGCAAACTGGGTGATGGTCCATTCCACACAATTGGGCGACCAAATCGCAATCCGGTCGCCCTTTTCCAAGCCTAATTCCAGCAGGCTACAAGCAAATGCATTGACCTGATCCTGTAGCTGCTTATAACTTAAGCGTACATTTTGGTGCACGCTGACCACCGCATCCTGTTCAGCATATTGCTGACATGCCTGATCAAACTTTTCACCAATGGTCATCCCAAGTAAAGGCTGACTGCTTGTTCCATAGGCATAACTTAACCGTACTTGTGTCATTGAACCACTCTCCTTGATTCTTTATCATTATGATTCTTTCACTTTAATTATTTTGACTCAGACGACTTTCCCAAACAGCCTTATTTTTTGTGTTTAACTGATCACTCACCCTCCTTTAAAACAACACCACTCACACAAAAATCGGCAATCTGTTTGACAAAATAGTCTTTATAAGCCTGATCAAACCTGACATTTTTAGAAGGATTCAAAGGTTCAATCACCACAAAAGTCATTGCGCCAACGACGCACAGCGCTGCGGTATTTAAATCTTCAAATCCAAACTCACCATTGATTTTACCTTCGGCAAGTATTTCATTAATGCTTTGTTTAATCAGTTGCTTGCTGCGAAAACGCTCATGTTCCAGCAAAGGATCGACAGGCTCGAACATCAGCGAATACGCAAGTTGGGGGCTATTCAATGCACGTCTAACGAAAGTCGTCACTGCCTTGTGTAATTTTTCAGATGCAGAAAGATCACTTGCAGCAATGTTATTCAAAATTTGAATTTCATACTGAATGGCTTCTGACAATACTTCAATTAATACCTGACTTTTGTTATCAAAATAACGGTAAACCAGACCACTGGATACGCCTGCACGTTCAGCAATCGCCTGAATTTGCGCATCTTTAAAGCCCCCTTGAGCAATCAGTTCACGCGCAGACTGCAAAATCGTTTGACGATTTTGCTCCATTCGTTCCTGCATCAATGATGATCTTTTATAACTCATAATCTTATTCTCAACCAGATAAAATGAATTGTAAATCATTTTGTGAATTTATATTCACTTTTTTAAAAAATAGTTGTATTGTAAAAATCAAGCACAACAAAAATGCTTTTGGAACAACAAATATAACCATCAGGATGAATGAAGAAATGAATCTACAAAGTTTAAATTTCGGTTTGGATGAAACGCTAATTGCCCTTAAAGATTCAATCGCAGCATTCTGTGCAAAGGAGATTGCACCGATTGCCCAGCAAGTTGACCAAGACAATAAATTCCCTGCTCACCTTTGGAAAAAGTTTGGTGATATGGGACTGCTTGGCCTGACTGTAAGCGAGGAATACGGTGGAACTAACCTCGGTTATTTGGCCCATATTATTGCCATGCAAGAAATTTCCCGTGCATCAGCATCGATTGGCTTGTCCTACGGCGCACATTCTAACTTATGCGTAAACCAAATTAAGCGAAATGGTAGCGAAGAACAAAAACAAAAGTATTTGCCTAAACTGGTTTCCGGTGATTTTGTTGGTGCCTTGGCGATGTCAGAGCCTAATGCGGGTTCGGATGTGGTGAGCATGAAATTAAAAGCTGAAGATAAAGGTGATTATTACCTGCTCAATGGCTCAAAAATGTGGATTACCAATGGTGGTGATGCTGACGTATTGGTGGTGTATGCCAAAACTGATCTACAAGCCGGTTCTAAAGGCATGACGGCTTTTTTAGTTGAAAAAGGCATGCCGGGTTTTAGTCATGGAACTCATCTGGATAAATTAGGCATGCGCGGTTCAAACACCTACCCGCTTTTCTTCGACAATGTAGAAGTGCCGAAAGAAAATGTGCTGGGTGGCGTGGGTAATGGTACCAAAGTTTTAATGAGCGGTTTGGACTATGAACGTGCAGTTTTAAGTGCCGGTCCACTGGGCATTATGGATGCCTGTATGGATACCGTGATTCCTTATATTCATGACCGTAAACAGTTTGGTCAGGCGCTGGGTGAATTCCAGTTGATGCAAGGCAAAATTGCCGATATGTATTCGACTTGGCTTGCATGTAAAGCGCTGGTTTATGCCGTAGGCGCTGAATGTGACAAGGCAGAACATAGCCGTAGCTTACGTAAAGATGCAGCAAGTGCCATTTTATATGCTGCTGAAAAAGCCACCTGGATGGCAGGTGAAACCATTCAGACTTTAGGTGGCAATGGTTATATCAATGAATTTGCAGCGGGCCGTTTATGGCGCGATGCCAAACTTTATGAAATTGGTGCAGGAACTTCTGAAATCCGTCGCATGCTGATTGGTCGCGAACTGTTTAATGAAACAGCTTAAATCACGATTCATAAGCATACTGAATAACAAGGAAGTTCGAGAATGAATATATTACAAAGCAAAATTAATATTCGAAGCGAAGATTTTAAAACCAACCAGGCTGCCATGCAGATTTTGGTCGATGATTTAAAACAAAAAGCACAGCAGATTGCTTTAGGCGGCGGTGAAAAAGCCCGTGAAAAACATTTGGCACGCGGCAAACTGTTACCGCGTGAACGGGTTGATCATCTGATTGATGCCGGAACTGCCTTTCTAGAAATTGGGCAATTGGCAGCTTATAACGTCTATCCGGATGATGTGCCTGCTGCGGGCGTGATTGCCGGAATTGGTCAGGTGAATGGCGTGACCTGCATGATTGTGGCCAATGATGCCACGGTGAAAGGTGGCACCTATTATCCGCTGACGGTGAAAAAACATTTACGTGCCCAAGAGATTGCTGAACAAAACCATTTACCATGTATTTATCTGGTCGATTCAGGTGGTGCTTATTTACCCATGCAGGATGAAGTATTCCCGGATCGTGATCACTTCGGCCGTATTTTCTATAATCAGGCGCGTATGTCGAGCCAAGGTATCGCGCAGATTGCGGTAGTCATGGGAAGTTGTACTGCAGGCGGTGCGTATGTGCCCGCCATGTCGGATGAAACTATTATCGTGCGTAATCAAGGCACCATTTTCCTCGGTGGTCCACCTTTGGTGAAAGCAGCGACCGGTGAAGTGGTCAGTTCTGAGGACCTGGGCGGTGGTGATGTGCATACCCGTCTTTCTGGGGTAGCCGATCATCTGGCTGAAAATGATGAACATGCGATTGCGATTGCCCGCAACATCGTGGCGAACCTGAATAAAAAACCCAATAAAACCGCAGATCAAATTGAAGCGCCATTATTTAATGCAGATGAGTTGTACGGCATCGTACCCAGTGATGCGCGTAAGCCTTTTGACGTACGTGAAGTGATTGCCCGTATTGTTGATGGTTCACGTTTTGATGAATTTAAAGCGCGTTTTGGTACGACATTAATCACAGGTTTCGCTGAACTTTTTGGTATGAAAGTCGGCATCATTGCCAATAACGGCATTCTATTTTCAGAATCTGCACAAAAAGGTGCGCATTTTATTGAACTGTGTACCCAGCGCAATATTCCCCTGCTCTTTATTCAGAATATTACTGGTTTTATGGTCGGTCGCCAGTATGAAAATGAAGGTATTGCCAAAAATGGAGCCAAACTGGTGATGGCGGTTGCTAATGCCAATGTGCCTAAACTGACTCTGGTGATTGGTGGTTCATTTGGTGCCGGTAACTATGGCATGTGTGGTCGTGCCTATTCTCCGCGTTTCCTGTGGACCTGGCCTAATTCGCGTATTTCGGTGATGGGCGGTGAACAGGCATCGAGCGTATTATCTACCTTAAAACGCGACCAAATTGAACAAAAAGGTGAAAGCTGGTCAGCAGAACAGGAAGATCAATTTAAACAACCGATTCGTGATCAATACGAGCGCCAAGGTCATCCTTATTATGCTTCAGCGCGTCTTTGGGATGACGGTGTGATTGATCCTGCACAAACACGTCAGGTCTTGGGCTTAAGTCTGGCAGCTGCTTTAAATGCACCAATTTTACCAACCAAATTTGGCGTGTTCCGCATGTAAGGGGTAGAAAGAATGAGCTATCAATTTTTACAACTCGAACAACAGAATCAGGTCGCGACAGTCTGGATTAACCGTGCTGAATTGCACAATGCCTTTAATACCCAGGTGATTGAAGAACTGCATGCCTGCTTTCAGTCTTTAAATGACCGTGATGATGTACGTGTCGTGGTTTTGGCGGGTCGAGGCAAAAGCTTCTCGGCCGGCGCCGACCTGAACTGGATGAAACAGGCCGGACAAGCTTCGCAAGCGGAAAATGAAGCCGATGCGCTGAAACTGGCAAAAATGTTGCAAAGTCTGGCGACTTTAAAACAGCCCACTATTGCCCGGGTACACGGCATTGCTTTTGGTGGTGGTATGGGACTGGCTTCAGCCTGTGATATCTGTATTGCCAGCACTGATGCCAAGTTCGCGACTTCTGAAGTTCGTTTAGGGCTAGCACCATCGACCATTAGCCCTTATGTGATTCGTGCCATCGGTGCGCGTCAGGCTTCGCGCTATTTCTTAACCGCAGAACGAATTAGCGCCGAACAAGCCAAGACGATTGGTTTAGTGCATGAAGTCACAGCTGTAGAAGAGCTAGATAGCAAGATTGATGAAATTGTTCAAGCTTTGCTCTTGGGTGGCCCTGAAGCACAGGCAGCATCCAAACAACTGATTCAACTGGTCGACCAACAGGTATTAACCGAAGAATTACTGCTGCAAACCGCGCAACATATTGCTCACGTACGCCAAGGATCAGAGGCGAAAAATGGCTTGAGTGCTTTTTTAGATAAGCAAAGTCCTTCCTGGATTATCTCTACAGCACAACAATAATAAGGATCATACAATGTTTGAAAAAATCTTAATTGCAAACCGTGGTGAAATCGCCTGCCGTGTGATTCGTAGTGCAAAAAAACTTGGAATCGCAACGGTGGCAGTCTATTCCGATGCCGATGCACAGTCGCAACACGTCAAACTTGCCGATGAAGCGATTTATATTGGCGAATCACCCGCGGCACAAAGCTATTTACAGATTGATCGCATTATTCAGGCGGCTGTAAAAACTGGCGCACAAGCCATTCATCCGGGTTATGGTTTCCTGTCTGAAAATGACCAGTTTGCCGAAGCCTGCCGAGCCAACAACATCACTTTTATTGGTCCACCGGTCGCCGCCATTTTGGCTATGGGTTTAAAAGCGACGTCTAAAGCATTGATGGAAAAGGCCGGTGTTCCACTGACACCGGGTTATCACGGCACCAATCAGGATGCTGATTTTCTAAAACAACAGGCCGATGCAATTGGCTATCCGGTGCTGATTAAAGCTAGCGCTGGAGGTGGCGGTAAAGGCATGCGTCTGGTTGAACGCAGTGAAGATTTCTTAAGTTCACTAGCTTCATGTAAAAGCGAAGCCAAATCCAGCTTTGGTAATGATGAAGTCTTGATTGAACGTTATGTGATTAATCCACGTCATATTGAAGTGCAAGTCTTTGGCGACTCACATGGCAATTACGTGCATTTATTTGAACGGGATTGTTCGGTACAGCGCCGTCATCAAAAAGTGCTTGAAGAAGCACCTGCCCCATTGGTTTCACAAGACAAACTTGATGCCATGCGCCAAGCTGCCATTGATGCAGCGCGTGCGGTCGATTATGTCGGTGCCGGTACGGTCGAGTTTATTGTGGAGCAAGACGGCACCGCGTATTTCATGGAAATGAATACCCGTCTGCAAGTTGAGCATCCGGTCACTGAAATGATCACTGGCGTTGATCTGGTGGAATGGCAATTGCGTGTTGCCTTTGGCGAGCCATTACCGAAACAGCAAGATCAGTTAAAAATTCATGGCCATGCCATTGAAGCTCGCGTCTATGCAGAAGAACCGGAAAAAGGCTTTATTCCTGCCATTGGTCAGATCAGTTATTTGCACTACCCTGAACAGAACCAGCATGTTCGGGTCGACAGCGGTATTGTTCAAGGCGATGAAATCAGCAGTTATTATGATCCGATGATTGCCAAACTGATTGTCTGGGGCGAAAACCGTGAAGCGGCTTTATTGCAAATGCACCATGCCTTAGGTCAGTTCCATGTCGATGGTTTGGGCAACAATATTGCCTTCCTGGATCGCATTATTCGCTGTGACTCTTTTGAAAATGCCAAACTGGATACCAACCTGATTCAGCGCGAAGATGAATTTTTGTTTAAAAATATTCAATCACTGCAACCTGAGTTGGTCGTGGCAACGGCATTGACCGAGTTATTGTTGCGTTTTAGCAAAAACAAGCCAGCGAGCAATCCGGTTTGGCAAAGTGAAACGCTATGGCGCGTCAATATCAGCCCAAGCTATGCCATTAAATTAAAGCTCGATGAAGCACTTTTTCAAGTCAATTTAAGCGCTGAAAAAGAAGGTTTTGTTGCTGAATATCAAGGTGAAAAATTTCATATTTCTGGACAGCTATTCAATAGCAATACTGCGCATTTCAAGATTAATGGCAAACAAGACAAAATTGCGTTTAGTCAAAATGCACACGGCCTCACTATTTTCAAAAATGGTCAAAGCCACAAGTTTGCTTATTTGAATCAGAAATTCAGTTCTGAGGATGCGCAAAGTACTGAAGGCAATTTAAAAGCACCGATGCCAGGCGTGATTACCCAAGTTCTGGTTGCGGCG
>NZ_DJDC01000184.1:0-39077 GCF_002430855.1 Acinetobacter sp. UBA5934
ACGACCGGATTGTCGATGTAATGGAAGAGTTATATAAATTCACCTTGCTGACGCGTGGACAGGCCGGTTACTTAACCGATCGTTATTCAGAACGTAAAGAATCTGCGGCTGAACTTTCAAAACGGGTGAATCAAAAGTTCATCTGATTCATTCAGCAGATTCCAGCCGTTTTAAAATCTGGCAATGATCAATGGTGGTTTGGGTAGCGCAAGATTGTCTGAGTTGTTGCAGTTGCAGCTGAAACTTTTGCAATTCGGAAATTTTGCGCTCAATATGGCTTAAATGTTCATCAATAACGTTATTCACTACACAACAGTCTTGCTCAGGTTTTTGTTCAAGCTGAATCAATAACTCAATTTCCTTGAGCGACATATCCAGTGCACGGCAACGCTTGATAAAAATCAGCCGTTTCAGTGTTTCATCATCATAATAACGATAATTATTGGCTGCCCGAAAACTCGGCTGGATCAGCTGCCTTTTTTCATAAAAACGGATCGTGTCAGTGCTGAGCTGAGTCCTATTGGCCAAATCTTTAATTAAATATTTTTTATCTGATTTCATGGGATGGCTTGACCTTGGAGTTAGTCCATAGTTTTGAATAAGAATAATACATCAGATGTTGAAAGTAATGGAGAAAAATATGGCTTGCTGTTGCACACCTGAACCGCCAAAAATGAACAGTAAATTTCGTACCGCTTTATGGATTGCATTATTTATTAATTTGGCCATGTTCCTGATTGAATTGATTGGTGGGGCTTATGCACATTCATCGGCACTCTGGGCGGATTCCTTAGACTTCTTTGGCGATGCGGTGAATTATGCTATTTCACTTGCCGTATTGGGCATGAGTTTATATTGGAGAGCAACAGTTGCCTTGCTCAAAGGCATCACCATGGCTGTGTTCGGTTTTGTGGTCATGGGCAAAGTGATTTATGCCTATATGCAAGGGATTCCACCTGAAGCAATTACCATGGGACTTATTGGGGTGTTGGCTTTAATTGCGAATGTGGTTTCAGCTGCCTTTTTATATGCTTTTAGAGATGGCGATTCCAATATGCAATCGGTCTGGTTGTGTAGCCGTAATGATGCGATTGGGAATGTTGCAGTGATTTTAGCCGCGGTAGGAGTGTTTGGTACGGGCAGCATGTTGCCGGATATTATCGTGGCAATCATTATGTCAGTACTCGGTTTATCCGCAGGCTATCGGGTGATTAATAAAGCATTGCAGGAACGGAAAGAGCATAAGTACGTAGTTATGTAAATAATAAAGTTCTTATAAAAAGCTGCCTAAGAGCGGCTTTTTTATATGAATTAAAATCATGTCTAAATAAGAATACATATCCAATTCACATAATATTTACTGCTTTACAAATAAAAACATTTTGATAGAATTCAAACTAAATATAAGGAATGTAAATAATTTCTCAAAATAAATTGGACGTTTTAGAGAATTTTAGTAGGGGGTTTAGTGAAATTAATTAAAATTTTATGCGCGGGTACTGTGGTGTTAATCACCGGGTGTAGCGCGAAAGTGGTGACCTATGATGCAACGGGTCAAGTGATTGGTTCCTGCAAAGCCACTTCGGGTTTTATATTGGGGGCTCGCGCAATTTGTTACGGTGGGGCCAATTCTGAAGGCGTGGATTATTCAAACGTCGATCAAAATTCAGGATTGTTACCACAACCCCCTAAATCATCGAAAATTATACTTTTAGATAATTAATGATTTTTAAAAATTTTATAGTAGGGAAAAACATGATGAAAATTTCGAGCTTATTGGCTTTGACAGTTGCTGTATTATTATCAGGCTGTGCTTCAACAGTAACCACATTTGATTCTAATGGACGCATGATTGGTTCATGTAAAGCAGAACTTGGCTTTGTGATTGGTGGCGGTGCAGGTTGTACTGGGCAAGCTAATCAAGAAGGCAGAGGTAAATAATTAAATCCTTAGATTTAAAAAAACCGAGGCATTCACCTCGGTTTTTTATGATTCAAAGAATCTTATTTTTCAACGAATGCACGTTCAATCACGTAGTCGCCAAGAACACCCATTTTAGGAGATTCTTTTAGACCGTGTTGGTCAAGAAGTGCAGCAACGTCGTCAAGGAATGCAGGAGAACCACATAACATTGCACGGTCAGTTTCCGGGTTGAAACGTGGCAGACCAATTTTCTCGAACAATTGACCAGTTTCAATGGCAGTGGTTACACGGCCTTGAGTATGGAAATCTTCACGAGTAACTGTTGGGTAATACACCAGTTTTTCTTTAGCGCCTAATTCACCGAAGAATTCATGGTTTGGAATTTCGTTTTCGATCAAGTCTTGGTAAGCCAGTTCTGAAATGAAACGTGTACCATGAACCACAATGATTTTTTCAAAACGTTCATAAGTTTCAGGGTCACGGATTACAGACAAGAACGGCGCAAGACCAGTACCAGAAGAAAGAAGGTACAAGTTTTTACCCGGGTTTAAATCGTCTAGAACCAAAGTACCGGTTGGTTTGCGTGAAACCAGAATGTCATCGCCAACTTTTACTTTTTGCAGAATAGAAGTTAAAGGACCATCTGGCACTTTAATAGAGAAAAACTCTAACTCTTCTTCGTAGTTAGCACTTGCAATTGAATAAGCGCGCATTAAAGGCTTACCATTCACTTCAAGACCGATCATCACAAATTGTCCGTTTTTAAAACGTAATGCTGTATCACGAGTTGTTTTAAAAGAGAATAAAGTGTCATTCCAGTGGTGGACGTGAGTAATCTTTTCGACGTTGAAAGCAGCCATTAAAGGTCTCAATAAGTTATCAAATTAGAACAGCTTACTATTCTAATCTAAAAACATTCTCGATAAACTGAATATATTTAATTGAACTTATCAGAAAAAGTGATTATGACTGAGCTTAAAATGCCAATAATCGGGTATATGAAATCTCCCTATAAAGAAAAATTTGGCATTCCACGACAACCCAATCTGGTGCAGGTTGAGTCCTATATTGAAATGATTGAACCTTATAATGATTTACTGGCTTTTGAAGGAATCGAGGAGTTTAGTCATCTCTGGTTGTTGTGGCAGTTCCATGACAATAAAAATCAGCAGGAAAGTCAAAAATTTAGACCACAAGTTCGTCCGCCGCGCTTGGGGGGAAATACAAAAATCGGCGTCTTTGCCACCCGCAGTATGTATCGTCCATCTCCAATCGGTTTATCAGTTGTGCAGCTAAAAGAAGTAAAGAAAGTCGGCAAGTCTGTACGTATATATGTGATGGGCAGTGATCTGCTGGATGGCACGCCGATTGTTGATATTAAACCCTATATTCAATATTCTGATGCTGTGGTTACGGCACAAAGTGGTTATGCACAGGATGAGCCTGAACGAATGACGGTTATTTGGACAAAAAAGGCCGAGCAACAAAAGCAGGATTTAATGAAATGTCATAAGTTATCGAGTCAAATCGTGAATGAATTGGAACAGGTTTTATCACTTGATCCAAGACCGGCTTATCAAAATGATGCAGATAGAGTGTATGGAATGCTATTTGCTGACTTGAATGTGAAGTTCAAGGTTGATGACAGTAAGGTGCAAATTCTTGAAATTTTGACCTAAAAAAAGGAGCTTTAAGCTCCTTTTTTATATCACTCGCTTGAGCAGTTTAAGGTTTCATTGAATTTTGAATAAACTGTGCTGCAGTGTCATTATACCAGCTACATTCATTGTTCAAAGTTTCAATTTCCTCGATAGCCAGTTTGCGCTCTGACTCATTTAAATTGCTGCTTAACTTATCTTTTTGTTCTTGAATGTACTGCGCCAAGCTGTATTCAACTCCTTTCAGATAACGCCCAGCACCATAGTAGTTCCCCTTATATTCAGCAGCGCCATAAGTTGCGCCTGCCTCTGTACCATCATCGGAATATAAGTAGGCAATGGTATCTTTATAGGTTTTCTTAAAGATGTGCTTGTCATTTTGGGCATAGTCTGCTGCATAATCATCAAAAGCGAATTTTTTGTCACTCTTGCCCGTGTAGAGATAAATATTCTCTTGATTATTGCTGCGAATACTAACTTGTAAGCAATATGCACCCGCAGGGAAAGTTAGGTCTTTGACCGAATTATAATAAGCAAGGCGCTGTGCAGAAATATTTGGAATTGAATTATTTACAATATCCCATTGATCTCTGGACTCTAATGTCGCTAAAGCATTTTTGCCGTTGAGGTCAATTTTTTTGAAATTTGTGTTAAATATAAGACCGGTTGAGCCAACAGGAGAATAAGGCTTATGTGTAAACACTAAATTATTTAGAGATCCTGTTCCTGCTAAATATCCATATTTGGAATTTTTTGGTCCTAAATCTTGATAAACACCATCTTGAGTAACAAGAATGTCATTGTCTGGTGTAGGCGAGTCATCTTGAACATATACGTTGCCCTGATCAAGAGTAAAGGTATTATGAACAAATTCAAGTGGTTCATTGACTGCATAGCCAGCTTCAATTTCAAAATAATGCCATTGTTGAAAATTTTGATTTCCTTCGGCAGATCCAGAATCTATACCTTGGTAGACGCCGTCTGAGCCACCTCCGCCGCCTCCACAGCCAGTCAAAGTGAATGCTGTGATAATTGCTAAGCTCAGATATTTAAGTTTCATGTTATAACGCCCCCTTATTGTTGATTAAAAAATTTAAGTTTTGTTTTAAGAGATAAAAAATTACGTCAATCATTAATTATTAATTAAATCATGTAAATGATTAATTGTTACATTTAAAAATAGTAATAAAATCATTATTTTAAATTTAACTAAAGAGATATTTTAATTGATTAATAATAGTTAATAATAAAATTCAACTTAACGCTGCACCATCCACCAAAGCATCCCGATTAAAACGGTCATATGCAGAATTTGCACCGGTGCAAAATATAGTGCAAATTTTAATCCTCCACTTAGGGCTGCATTAATGGATTTAGAGACGGCATGGGCAGCCAGACCTAACATCATTGCATAGAGTAAACTGCTATTTGTAGGTTCACCTTGAACAACTACTGCGGCCGCAGCGGCATGAATTTCAAACAATGACGCCAGCAGTGTACCTGCAATTAAACCGGAATCACCGAGTAAAAGTTCCAAGCCATGCACACCTGCCTGAATGACCGTTAGCATTCCCGCAATAATGGCTGCCTCTTTTAAGCTAAACATGGCACTATCTACCGGTTCTGCTTTTTCGACCGGTTCTGCTTTCCGTAAAAGCCAGTAAGCGCATAATGCTAAAATAGCGATAGCAATGAGTGAAGGAAATGTCAGCAGCTTTAGCCAGCCTAAAGAGACACCGCCTACCACAATCAATAAAAGTACCAAAGTAGATATACATGACATCAGTGCTGCACCGGCATTGGAGCGGGCATCGGCCTCTTGATTGCGGACCTGTATGCCTAAATGCGCAATGGTTGCAGTACTGGATACGAATCCGGAAGCGATTGAAGAAAGCATCAGCGCTTTTTTACTGGAAAGTAAGCGCTTGGCAATGTGTGCCAATGCTTGCACGATAAGAATCAGGGTGAGCAGTTTTAAAATAATATGTGGATTAAGCACATTGCCCCATAAAGGCGTATCGGGGGTCAGCGGCAAGGCAATTAAGATCAGCGCCAGTAAAAATACGCCATCTTTAAGTTCTGCTCCGGTAATCCATGTTCCGGCAATCCCATGCATAGAACGTTTCATCATTAAAATGAAGGTCAGTATTACAGAGAGACTGGCAGCCAGGGTAATATTCCAGACGCACAGTGCACCGATAAAATAAGTCATGACGAAAGCCAGTTCGGTAGTGACCCCAGGATCTTGCAACTGGTTCTTCAGTGAAAAGATACCGATACCGCCAACAATCAGTGCACCAATCACGCCAAAGATATGACCAAAAGCAAAACATAAGGCACCCAGTAAAGCGCAGATTGCAAACGAACGTACCCCGGCAAAACTATGCTGGTTTTCACGTTGCTTGCTGCGTTCACGTTCCAGACCTATCAGCAAGCCACAACCCAAGGCCGCTGCCATAATCATCAGCAATTCTTGGAACGACGTCGTTTGCAGGGACAGATTCAGCATATTATTCACAGGATTCATCCACTCGGTTGGGCAATGGAAACTCAGCTGTTAACTTAAACGGCATATTTGGCATTATTGGCTATAAATGTCCGAAAGTAAAAGCATAATCCTCATCAAAGCAGGCTATCGTTTATTTTGAAGTAAACGGACATATCGATCAGTTTAGAAAAAGATAGGGTGAATATTTTTCTAAACCGGACTGAAGCGAGATCAAGTTTAGTTTGCTATAGTGGGTGAATGTTTTGGGGCATATAACAATGAAGTTTAATTTTGAAATGGATACATCCTGGTGTCTGGAACAACTACAAAAAGATGGACGGATTACCGAGCGCAATAAGCTCTTGATCCAAACCACACACCGTCAGCGTGAGCAACTGAAATGGCATCCTTTGCAGTGGATTGCACACTTTAATCTGATCGATCAGGCTCATCCGCAAAGTACCCTGACCTTAAACCGTCTGTGCCAGTGGATTGCAGAAAAAGCCAATATTCCTTTTTATATTATTGATCCCCTAAAGGCCGATGTGGGTGCTTTGACCAATATTATGTCGCAAGAATTTGCCGTGCGTAATAAAATTTTGGCCGTCGAAATTCAGCCGGATAAAGTCCTGATCGCCACCGACCAACCTTTTAAAACGGAATGGGTGGCCAATCTTGAACATAGCATTGCACCAAAGAAAATCCAGCGTGTATTGCTCAGCCCGGATCAGTTGCAGCGCTATCTGGTGGAATACTATCAGGTGAGCCGGGCGGTTAATTCATCGCAAAAAAACAGTGCTTATGACCGTGATAACAAAGGCGTAGAAGCGCTATTGCAACTGGGCGATACACAAAACCCGGATGCCAATGACCAGCATATTGTCAAGCTGGTGGATTGGGTATTGCAGTTTGCTTTTGAACAGGGCGCAAGTGATATTCATCTGGAGCCCCGTAAAGATACAGGTAAGGTGCGTTTCCGTATTGATGGGGTATTGCATACCATTTATAAAATGCCCGCCAATACCCTGACCGCCGTGATTTCACGGATTAAAATCCTGGGACGCATGAATGTGGCGGAAAAACGCAAACCGCAAGATGGCCGTTTAAAAACCCGAACGCCTAAAGGGCAGGAAACTGAACTGCGTTTATCCACTTTGCCGACGGCTTTTGGCGAAAAAATGGTGATGCGTATTTTTGATCCGGAAGTCTTGGTCCGCAGTTTTCAGCAGCTAGGTTTTGAGGGCGGTTTACTCAATGATTGGCAGGCTTTAACTGCACACAGTCATGGCATTATTTTAGTGACAGGTCCGACCGGCTCAGGTAAAACCACGACGCTATATTCGTCGCTGAAACAGCTGGCGACTGAAGAAGTCAATGTTTGTACCATTGAAGATCCGATCGAGATGCTGGAACCAAGCTTTAACCAGATGCAGGTGAATCAGGGCATTGATTTAGGTTTTGCCGATGGAGTTCGTGCCCTGATGCGTCAGGACCCGGATATTATTATGGTGGGGGAGATTCGTGATCAGGATACCGCCAATATGGCGATTCAGGCCGCATTAACCGGTCACCTGGTGTTATCGACCTTGCATACCAATGATGCGCCATCGAGTCTGACCCGTTTGCATGATTTAGGGGTGCAGCCATTTTTAACTTCAGCCACGATACTGGGAGTACTGGCACAACGTCTGGTACGTAAACTTTGCCCGCATTGCAAAGCAGAAACCTTTATTAATGAACAGGAGTGGAAGCATTTAACCTTTGATTATGCACTGGAAATGCCAAACTTCGTGTTTCAGGCGGTGGGTTGTGAAGAATGTCGCCATACAGGCTATAAAGGTCGTGTCGGTATTTATGAATTCATGCCTTTAAGTCTGGCGACCAAACAGCTGATTGGTGCAGATGCGACTTTAAACCAGCTCCGTGATCAGGCGAAGAAAGAGGGCGTTGAACCGCTTCGTATTGCAGGGGCTCGCAAAGTTCTGGCAGGCATGACCACGTTGGAAGAAGTGTTACGTGTTGTGCCGCTGAATTGAAATATTGTTTAAAAATGAAGAAATCTTAAGATTCACCTCATCTTGGTTTGTTTTAATAACCCTATCGAAATGATAGACAAAGATGAGGGCGTCACAATGAACATGATTTCTAAAGCAGCTTTAATTACGTGTCTGGTCGGTGCATCTACTTTTGCTTTGGCCAATACCGCAATCAATCAAACTGCAATTGCACCACAAAAAACCACCACGGTTAAACAGGCTCTAACCTTGAAAGATGACAGCAAAGTACAGTTAAAAGGTTATGTGGTGAAATCGGTAGGTGATGAAAAATACCAGTTCCGTGACAATACCGGTACGATTACGGTCGAGATTGATGATGAGTTATGGCACGGTAAAGCCGTGAATGCCAAGACACCTGTAACTCTTATAGGTGAAGTAGACATCGACTACAAACCAGCGAAACGTGTTGAGATTGATGTTGATTCGGTTCAATTTTAAGAACATTGAGTAGTTAAAATAAAGTGATCAGTGGCTGACATAGCCTCTTCCCAAGACCATATGAATGATTCATGTGGTCTTTTTGATTTAAGCTGCTTTTTAAAAACATGCTATGTTAAAACTACAACGTGCCAAATACTTGAGAACAATACATGCGAATCTTACTGGCAGAAGACGATGCTTCCCAAGCAGAGAGCATCAAAACATGGTTAGAAATGGATGGCTATAATATTGACTGGGTCGAGCGTGGTGATCACGCCATTTTAGCCATTGAACAGCATCAGTATGATTGTATTCTGCTTGATCGCGGCCTACCTAAAGCCACGGGCGATGAGATTCTTAAAACTTTACGTGCGCAGCAGCAACAAACCCCTGTCATTTTTATCACTGCGCGTGACAGTATTCATGACCGCGTTGAAGGGCTGGATTTGGGCGCCAATGATTATCTGGTCAAACCTTTTAGCTTGGAAGAACTTTCTGCACGTGTGCGTTCGCAATTACGACAACATCAAAGCAGTGCCGATCAATATTTGCGATATGCAAATCTGGTTTTAGATTCACAAGGCAAGACGCTTACTCAAGATGGTCAAACCGTCAATTTAACCGCCAAAGAATTTCAGATTCTACATAAGCTGATGCAAAGGCCGGAACAGGTGGTCACCCGTGAACAACTGGAAGAATCACTCTATGCCTGGGGTGATGAAATCGAAAGCAATGCCATAGAAGTGTTTATCTATCAATTACGTAAAAAGATTGGCAGCCAATATATTAAAACCCTGCGTGGTTTGGGTTATCGCATGAGTCAGGATTAATATGTCATCCCGCATTTCTCTACAAACACAGTTAATCAAGACCTCATTATTCAGTTCAATGCTGGCTGGGATATTGGCCTTGCTGCTTTTTGTAGGAATCTCGCTGTACCAGACCATGCAGGTGCAAGACCAGATCATGGATGAAATTGCAGATATGCTGTTGATTTCGGATGTAACCAGGAGTTCAGGGCAACAGGTCGATGAACTCAGTGATGAATTTGATATTCAGTACCAGTTAAAAGATCAGCAACAGGTACTGGCTGAATCAAAAAATTTTCATTTGAACCATCTATCTTCAAAGCTTGAAAATCATTCAGCTCAAGGCTATGACTTGATTTGGCAGGATCAGCAATTGTGGCGTATCTACACCGCTGAAGATGCTGATCTGAATATGTCGGTACTGGTAATGCAGCCGATAGGAGAGCGCTTTAAGGATCTGGCTCAAAATGTGATGGGCTATGGCCTGATTTTAATCTTGCTCTGGTTAGTTCAGTGGCTGATTTTGCATTTCGCCGTGCAACGTCAATTTAAAGTGATTCAGCAACTGTCTAAAAACATTGCAGAAAAAAATGTCGATGATCTTAGTCCGATCCAGCAGCAGGTGCCCGAGTTCAAAGAATTACAACCGATGGTCGTGCAGCTGAACCGCTTATTACAGCGACTGGAACAATCCTTGGTGGCAGAACAGCGCTTTACCGCAGATGCCTCGCATGAGTTACGTTCACCTCTTTCCGCCATCCAGATGCGTTTACAGGTACTTAAACGTAAATATCCGGAATTGGCGCAGGAGCTGGTTAGTATTCAAAATGATGTCAATCGCGGTACACAAGTTTTAGAAAACCTGCTGTTACTGGCAAGACTGGATCCGACCAATATCCAGCAGCTGCCTAAAACTAATATTGATTTGAATATTATGATCAACGAGGTCCTGCAAGCCTTACAGCCCTTTGCCGTAGATAAAAACATTCAGATCCAGACTCAGGTTTTACCTCAGCTTTATATCATAGGAAATGAAAAGCTAATCTTTAGCTGTATTCGGAACCTGATTGATAATGCCATTCGTTATGCAGGGCAAAATGGTCATATATTTATTGATATGCAACAAAAGCAGCAATATATCAGCCTCACTATTGAAGATGATGGACAGGGCGTGACAGATGAGGTTTTAGAACGGCTAGGTGAGCGCTTTTATCGGGCTTTGGGTACCAAAACCCAAGGTTCAGGACTGGGACTGTCAATTTGTAAAAAGATTATTGAATTACATGCAGGAGAAATTCACTTTTCCAAATCGGCGTATGGAGGGTTAAAAGTCGAGCTGAAATTTTTAATGAATATGTAGCGCTAAAAAGCAGTATGTTTGCGCTCATACTGCTTGTTTCCACGTTTATTCTTGTTGAGTGAATTATTTTTATTTGGTCAAAATAAGACGATTATTACGGGTTAAGCGTAGACGGTATTCTTCTCCGGCATGCATAATCCGGATTTCTCGACCTAAAGAAAACAGGTTATTCGAGTGCAACATCGGTAGTGAGTGAGCTGTGTCATGATTACGGGTAAACAAGCTAAATGGTGCGTTCATTCCTTCGACTCCGTGGTATATATTGAATGGTTTAAATGATAATCATTATCGAATAGAGCTGTCAATGGATTATTTAAGATTTTATAAAAAACTTAAATTTGCTTACACTTTGTAATATTTTCATGCTGAGGAACAGGCAATGTCTAAACCCATAATTCATGTTGCCATTGCAATTTTACTGCATCAAAACAAAGTGCTGGTGGGCTGGCGTGAAGCAAAACAGCATCAGGGCAATAAACATGAATTTCCGGGAGGAAAAGTTGAAGAAGGCGAAAGCCCTTTAGCCGCCTGTCGCCGTGAAATTTATGAGGAAGTCGGTATTGGTCTGCATGACTGGCACGCGTTTGATGTGATTGTTCATGAATATGAAGATGTGATTGTGAAACTGCACTTATTTCATGCCAGCGTACCGGCAGCTTTATTGAACGAGATTCAACAGCCCTGGAGCTGGTATAGCCGTGAAGAATTGTTGAATCTAAATTTTCCCAAAGCTAACCAAGCCATGATTCAGCGTTTGTACTGGCCCCATCAAATTAAAATCTCAGATCAGCTCGAAACATTCAAGCAGTTGCGACAAGACCAGTTACTGTATTGGCGTGTTGAGGGAACACAAGCAGAAATTATTGAAATTTCAGAATTAAGTGTTGAAAAGTTATCGCGGCTGATTGTAAATGTTGATCTGTACCAGCAATTAAACTCGATTCAACAGCAAGTCATTTCCGCCATTCATTTAAAACAGTCACAACTTATGGCTTTAAAGCCGGGTGATTTACAGCTCGGTAAACGTTACCTTGCGGCATGCCATGATCTGGCGTCAATGCAGCAAGCGCAACAGATAGGGTGTGATGCAATCTTGCTGAGTCCGATATTGCCTACCGCAACCCATCCTGAAGTGGTAGCACTGGGATGGGAGCAGTTCAAGAACTGGGTTTCACAAGTTGATCTGCCGGTTTTTGCCTTGGGAGGCTTGCAGGCCGGTGATCTTGCGGGTGCTCAAGAGCAGGGTGCCTATGGCATTGCCGGGATGCGCTTTTTATAAAATAGAGGGAAGGATATATTGAGACAAGCAGTTCAATATATCCTCAAGCTTATAAGCCTTTCAGGGCTTTTTGCGCTTGTTGAATGGTTTTTTGATCTTTTCGTTGCTGTGCGGTTTTCAAAATGACCTGCCAAAGTTGTTTCTTCATGGCATTGGTTTGTGCATAACTTAAGCCACGTTTCGCCAAGGCTTCAGCATTTGCAGGCTGATTCTTTTTATTGGCAATTAACGCTAAATACAAGAAGGTTTCAGCGGACTGCGGTGCCAAACGCTGTGCTTGCAGTGCAGCAGCTTCTGCTTCATTCCATTGACCTTGCTTATAGGCGAGTTGGGTTTTTTGCATGAGTTTTTGAAATGCCGGAAGTCGGCGACCATCTTCAAACTGCTGTTTGCGCTGTTGAGCAGGAACGATCACCTGCATCTTTTTACGTTGAATTTCTTCACGTTCATAAGGCGTGATAACCACACCCGAGGGTGTTTTAACATCCTGTTTTTGTGCGGGTACGGGTTTCGGGGGCTGTTTGCTCTCGGGAGCAGGCAGGCTTTCACAGCCTGCAAACCCAATTAAACTTAAAGCGATTAGTCCATATTTATACCGTTTAAAATGCCCACTCATGCTCAACTTTCACTCTTAATTGTCATAACTACCGCTTGAAATGACCCGGTTATCAGAACCATGGTTCTGCATTTCAGTGTCACTTTCACGAATATAGTTTTCAATACTATCGTTTTGTTCAGCAGGTGCTTGATTATTTTCAGTATCAGGATTGTAAGCAGGCTCTACCTGATAACTCGGTAGACCACAAGCAGTGGCCTGGCGTGGCATATTACTGCGCAGCAATGGAATGTACATGGCACCTTCACACCCTTGTGCAGATAAATATCCACTAGAACGGTCAATCCATTGCCACTGTACATTTTCGGTCTGACGCAAGTTCACCGGTTTTTGACGCAACTGTTTCATCACGTTAATCCAGACCGGAAGTGCGCCCGAAGAACCGGTTAAGCCAGTGACCTTGTTATTATCCAGACCGAGCCAGACTACACTGACATAATTACCTGAATAACCTGCAAACCATGAGTCACGGGTATCATTGGTGGTACCGGATTTACCTGCCAGTTTTAAGTCGGGAGGGAAAGCGCTATAAGCTGCACGCCCCGTACCAGAACTCATGACCTGTTGCAGACCATAATTCAGAATATAAGCTGCAGAGGGGTCAATTGTACTTTGTACCGTTAAACCATAACGGTCCAGCAGGCGTCCGTTGGAATCCACCACCGAGCGAATAGACCGGATTGGATATTTGAAACCGCCAGTTGCAAAATTGCCGTAAATACTCATTACTTCCATCGGTGACATATCAATTGCACCGAGGAAAATCGATGGGTAGCTTGGAATATTTGAAGTCACGCCAAATTTTTTCAGGTGATTGCTAAAGGTCGAAATGCCAAATTCCTGACCCAAACGTACGGCTGCCAGGTTGTAGGAGTTTGCCAGTGCTTCGGACATCGGAACAATCCCGTGCTCACCACCACTGTAGTTTTTAGGTGTCCAGTTTTTACCTTCACTAAAAACGTTCAATGCACTATCTTCAACCGGTGTAGCCCAGTTATAACGCCCAGATTCAATCGCACTTAAATAAATCACCGGTTTAAGCAAAGAGCCGACCTGTCGTTTTGCATCCAGGGCACGGTTAAAACCGGTAAAGTCTTGGGTAGAACCTAAAGCGGCAACCAGTTCACCATTTTCAGGATGAGAAATTAAAACAGCGCCCTGCAAGTCTTTTAAACGTTTTGGATTGGCATCGGCTAAACGTGAAACAGAGGCTTTAAACGCTTCCTGGACTTTGGTTTGGGCAATCGGGTCCAGCGTGGTAAAGATTTTTAGGCCCTGATTGGTCAGATCGCCTTCCTGATATTCAGTGCGTAGCTGGCGACGTACAATATCCATGAAATCCGGGAAACGGGCAGGTCCCAAGGTTGGCTTGGCAATGACATTTAATGGACGAGCAGTTTCTCGTTCAAATTGCTCTTGGGTCAGATAGCCCATCACCAGCATATTGTTTAATACAATATCACGGCGTTTTTTGGCGCCTTCCGGGTTTTTCCAAGGATTAAACAGGGAAGGTCCTTGTACCAAACCGACTAAATAAGCCTGTTGAGCAATATTCAGTTCACGTAGCGGTAAGCCAAAATAAAACTGTGATGCCAGACCATAGCCATTAATGGAATAATTGCCATTTTGTCCCAGATTCACTTCGTTTAAATACGCTTCCAGAATTTCATCTTTGTCATAATGAAGTTCAATCAGCATCGCCATGAGAGCTTCATTGACTTTACGTTTTAAAGTTTTTTCTGGGCTTAAATAGAAATTCTTCACCAGCTGCTGGGTCAGGGTTGAACCACCTTGACGTTTGCCACCGGTAATATTGCTGACTACAGCACGTGCTGTACCACGAACCGAGATGCCATGATGATGGTAAAAGTTACGGTCTTCAGTTGATATCAGGGCTTCAATGAGCGGTTTAGGCACACTATTGAGCTTAATCAGCACACGGTCTTCATTATGCTGTGGATAAATTCCGCCAATCAGTAAAGGTTCTAAACGTGCAATACCGGTAGAAGACGGTTTAGTCGCACTGACTTCACCAATCTGATTGTCGCTAAAAGTGACTTTTAATACTTGCTCGGGTTCAACGCTGTCACCAAAGTCGAAGCCGCGGGTATGTACATACAGGGCATCACCGGAAGTGACATAACTGCCAGAATGGGCATAACTATCAGAATTCTTATAGCCCAGAAGTTTGAGTTCTTGAGTGAAGTCCGTCTGGTTGACGGGTGCATTGGTATAAATTTCCAAAGGACGGGCAAAAACTTTTGCCGGAATATCCCAGCGTTGTCCTTCAAACTTATTACGTACAATATTGTCCATCCGGATTAAATAGACACTAAAAACTAAGAAGACGCCAATGACTACTATTGAAAAAATAAGAGCCAGTAAACCGATGCCGCGTTCAGACTTCATCAATGATTATAAGATCCAAATAAATTGTGCTAATCATGCGAAGCTTTTCATTTTTTTGCAATAATTAATCTGTGAATGGAGATAAAATATAATAATAAGCTGCACAAAATATTTGTAATGAGTTTTTGATTTTATAAAAGATATTCTGTTCAATATGAAAACCGGATTTGCAAAGAATATGTGCATATTAAAGCAAGTCCACAGTATTCAGTATCTAAGTTGTTCCAATACAAGCAATTTTGTAAATTGGATGACTTTTATTCTAAAAACCCATGCCGATTTTAGTCATGCCAGCATACCCAATAAAGTGACCTGAATAGCAGACTAAAAACTGGCTGAGCCTTTGAATTCGCAAGATTGTCAGCGCAATCTGAACTGAAAGTTTTTTAAAATGAACAGGGTTAATGCTATGATAGGCAGGAATCGTAGCGGAGCGATGACCCAGGTGCAAATTTCACATAAAACTTTTCGGAACATTGGATTAATAGGCCGTCCAGATAAATCCTCCGTCGTGGAAACTTTAAGTCTTATTCATGACCATCTTTTAAGTTTAGGTTTACATCCGGTTTTTGATTCGGAAACAGCAGCGCTAGTCCCGTATAGCAACACACAAACAGTAAGCCGAAGTTTACTCGGTGAAGTGGTAGATCTGGTGATTGTGGTGGGCGGTGATGGCTCTTTACTGCATGCTGCACGTGCCCTGGTCAGACATAATACCCCTGTCATTGGGGTGAACCGTGGTCGTTTGGGCTTTTTAACCGATATCAAGCCGACCGAGGTTATTTTTAAACTGGACCAGGTGCTAAAAGGCGAGTTTCAGCTCGATCGCCGGTTCTTGCTGGAAATGGAAATCCGTTCCAAAGGTGAAAGTATTTATGATGCCATTGCCCTGAATGATGTAGTTCTACATTCAGGCAAGTCGGTGCATATGATTGACTTCGAACTTAATATTGATGGTCAGTATGTCTATCGTCAGCATAGTGATGGCTTGATTGTTTCGACCCCTACAGGCTCTACCGCTTATGCGCTTTCTGGTGGTGGACCGATTATCCACCCAAGTATGGATGCCATTTCTTTGGTGCCGATGCATCCGCATACCTTGTCTTCACGTCCCATTGTGGTCGGTGGACATAGCGAAATTAAGATTATTATTCGTGAAAATCGTGTCTTGCCGATGGTCAGTGCCGATGGTCAACACAGTGTTTCACTCAGTGTTGGGGATAGTTTGCATATCCGTAAACATCCATTTAAATTGAATCTCCTTCATCCACCCGGTTATGATTTCTATATCGCTTGTCGTACCAAACTGGGTTGGAATCAAGATTTTGACTCTTTACAACAGCAGGATTAAATGATGAATATTGAACAAATGCTGGCCGTACTCGATCCTGAAATTGTTGCGCGTTTAAAGACAGCAGTGGAAATTGGTAAATGGCCAAATGGCGTAGCGCTCACCAAAGAGCAGCGTCAGACCTGTATGCAGGCAGTTTATGCTTGGGAAATGAAAAATTTGCCTGAAACTGAACGTAGTGGCTATATTGACCGTGGTACCAAAGAAGAAGATGAACACTGCGATTCACATGATCCAAAGCAAGATGAAGAGTTTAAGCCGATTCGTTTTGTTTAAATATTTATGTGCAATAAAAAAGACACTGCGGTGTCTTTTTTATTGATTCCTAGCTTAAATTAAAGCACATCACGGCCACACAAAGTTTCAAGCCTTCAGGAGACTTTGTGTAGGCAGGATTTTTACTTTTGACAGGGCAAAAGTAAACAAAACCCTTTGTTGTGCTGATGATACATCCTTGTATCACAGCACAACGATCGGCGTCCTGCCGATCTCATGTGATTAAATGCTTTTTTTAGAGTTTGAAAAACAATAAGGCAAAATAGAGCATTACTTACTCGGGTATTTATCTACAAACCTAATCAAATAATTTTTCGGTTTGCCCACAGCTCTTTGGCTTTTAGCATTGCCTCATCATACGAATCACAAGCACCCAGGGTATATAACGCAATTCCCATGGTTTCAGTCACTGCAATTTCGCCATATTCATGATGCTGCTTGCCTTCCCAAACCGCTTTAAAAACTGCCAAGTCGAGTTCTTCTTCAATTGGACTACGGCTTACGGTCAGTTTAGGCAATTCATGTTCGTACAGTTCGCCATTTTTAATCCCGCAGATTAAGGTCTTGGCATCCGGATTACGCTCAAACTCACCACCTTCACCTTTAATCACCGCACTATTTTGATAGCCCAGTTTAAACGCAGCCTGCTGGTGTGAGGCACGATAGGCCGGATGGAAAATAGCCTGCATGGTGGCTTTGGCATTAAATGGATTAATTAGACGCGCTAAAGTATGAATAGGGGAGCGCAAGCCCATTACATTACGTAAGGAAATCAAATCACTCAAAATCGGAGAAATTGCTTCTAATGGTATATAGGCAAAATTGCGTTGTTGTAATTGTTGTTCCACATCTGTGTCATTTTGGCAAATAGCATAACCGAGATATTCCAATACCTGTTCGGTATAAAGACGGTTAATGGTATGTCCCGATGCACCATGCATCACCACTTTGTAGCCATGTTGGGCTAAGGTCAGCGCAGCCAGTAAAAACCAGGGATAATGTTTACGCTTGCCGGCATAGGAAGACCAGTCCAGGCCTACATCTAGCGTTTTGAAATTGAGCTGATCACGCGTGGCCTGTACAAAGCCGGCCAGCTCATCTACAGATTCCTCTTTAACACGAAGTAGCATCAAGAAGGCACCCAACTGCACATCCAAGACTTCATCTTTTAAGATCATGCTGAATGCTTGATAGGCTTCGTCAAAAGTCAGGGAGCGGGCACCATTTTTTCCTTTTCCCACAATACGAACAAACTGAGCAAAAGGATGTTCAAAATCTTTATATATATTTCGTTTGGTATTCATAGTGCAATTTCAGCATCAACCCTGATCAATGGCTACAGTTTACTTTGATACTGGCTATTTTTCTGCATGATTTTGAGGATTAAATTTGAGTCAGTTAGACCATAGTCTAAGAGGTGCTGTGTATTATTTAACCTAATTTAACATTTGAGGCAAAACAAAGCTTTAAAAAACAGGTAAAATTTAACCTAGTTTTAATATGTGTTCATCTCCTGATCAATCCTCTGACTTTTAATCAGAGCCTAATGTGCTTTTTGAGCACATTTACATATTTAGTTTCTTACAGTATTGAGGGTTTCTTGATACTTTGGTGCTCTTTTATCTTTGATAAAGGAGTTTTGGGCTGTTTATTTTTTGAAAATAGACAAAATCTGAATATTTCTGATTAAGAAATATATCGTGAAGTAATGTCATGGCTAAAAAACCAATCTATAAGTCGCTGTATTTTCAAGTAATCGTTGCCATTATTTTGGGGGTGATTGTTGGGCATTTTTACCCAAGTTCATCTGTAATTGTTGACGGCGTTAAGCAAAGTGTTCCCGGCTTGGGCGAGCAATTAAAACCATTGGGTGATGCTTTCATTAAGCTCATCAAAATGATTATTGCACCCGTGATTTTCTGTACTGTGGTGAGCGGTATCGCAGGTATGGAAAGCATGAAATCTGTGGGTAAAACAGGTGGTATTGCGCTGCTCTACTTCGAGGTAGTATCAACACTTGCATTAATTATCGGTCTGGTGGTGATCAATATTGCAAAACCGGGTGTAGGTATGAACATCGATCCTGCAACTTTAGATACCTCAGGTATTTCGAAGTATGTAGAGTCCGGTGCATCTCAATCGACACTTGATTTCTTTATGAACATCATTCCGAATACGGTGGTCGGTGCCTTTGCCGAAGGTGAAATTCTTCAAGTCCTTTTATTCGCATTGCTGTTTGGTTTCGCATTACATAAATTAGGCGATGCAGGTAAACCCGTCCTTAAATTCATCGATCAAATTTCACATGTGTTCTTTAACATCGTAAACATGATCATGAAACTTGCGCCGATTGGTGCATTTGGTGCGATGGCATTCACGATTGGTAAATACGGTATTGGTTCACTGGCTCAGTTAGCTCAATTGATCATCTGTTTCTATATTACTTGTTTACTGTTCATTTTCATTGTATTGGGTAGTATTGCACGTTTCTGCGGTTTCAGTATTTTGAAAATGATCCGTATGATTCGAGAAGAGTTATTGATTGTACTGGGTACATCATCTTCTGAATCCGTACTGCCACGTATGTTGAAGAAACTGGAAATTGCGGGTTGTGAAAAGTCTGTGGTGGGTCTGGTGATTCCTACAGGTTATTCATTTAACCTGGATGGTACTTCAATCTACCTGACTATGGCTGCAATCTTTATTGCTCAGGCCACCAATACCCAGCTTGATCTGGCTCATGAAATTACGCTTTTAGCGGTGCTGTTGATCTCTTCTAAAGGGGCTGCGGGTGTAACAGGTTCTGGCTTCATTGTTATGGCAGCAACCTTGTCTGCGGTTGGACATATCCCGGTAGCAGGTTTGGCATTGATTCTGGGTATTGACCGCTTCATGTCTGAAGCACGTGCCTTGACCAATCTGGTGGGTAACTCATTGGCGACAATTGTGGTTGCGAAATGGGTGGGTCAATTAGACACGGCTCAGTTAAATGAAGCATTAAACAATCCTGAAATGGTTGACCAAAAAATGCAGGAAGAAGCGAATCAAGCGCACGCTTAATCGATTCTGATTGTAAAAAGGGAGCTTCGGCTTCCTTTTTTATTGACCTTAAAGTCATAAAATAAGATCGTTATAGTTCATGACACAGCCTAATAAAATGAATAGGATAGCAAAGTAGAACAAATAACAATGACGAAAGACAAGGACGCTATATGTTGGCTTATGATGCTGATTTAGAATTATTCCGTGACAACTTCAAACGCTTTTTGAATGAGCATATTGCACCGCATTATGAACAGTGGGAACAGGAAGGCATTATGCCTCGTTCGATCTGGAATTTGCTGGGCGAAAATGGTTTCTTATGTGTGGATGTACCGGAAGAATATGGCGGTTATGGCGTTCCGACACATTATTCACTGATGCTGGTAGAAGAGTCTGCACGTGCCGGATATAGCGCCATATCAACCGGGATTTCATGTCACTCTGAAATTGCCGCACCTTATATTTTGCATATTGGAACGGAAGAGCAAAAGCAGTACTGGCTGCCAAAAATGGTGACCGGTGAAGTGGTTGGTGCGATTGGCATGACGGAGCCGGGTGCCGGTTCCGACTTGCAAGCAATGCGTACCAATGCCATCTTGCAGGACGATCATTATCTGCTGAATGGTTCCAAAACCTTTATCTCTAATGGTCAACATGCTGACCTGGTGGTTTTGGCAGCTAAAACGGATCCGCAAGCTCGTGCAAAAGGAGTGTCTTTGTTGCTGCTGGATACCCATCTGGAAGGCTTTAAAAAGGGCACCAACCTCAACAAAATTGGTTTGCATTCACAAGATACTTCAGAGCTATTCTTCGATAATATCAAGGTGCCTAAAGATCAGTTGCTGGGGCAGGCAGGACAAGGTTTTGCCTATTTAATGCAGGAATTGCCACGTGAGCGTACCGCCATTGCCGCGACAGCGATTGGTGCGATTCGTGGTTCAATTGATGTCACCATTGCCTATGTGAAAGAACGCCAAGCCTTTGGCCAGCCGATTAGCCAGTTCCAGAATACCCGTTTTGTTCTGGCTCAGGCGAAAATAGAGGAGCAGGCAACCGCTGCTTTTTATAATCAAAATGTTGAACTTTATATGCTAGGTAAACTGGATGTAGAAACTGCCGCAGCCTTAAAAAGTTTTGCAACCGATATGCAGATGAAAATAGCGGATAAGCTGTTACAGCTGTTTGGCGGTTATGGCTACATGACAGAATATCCAATTTCACGTTTCTTTGTAGATGCCCGAATTCAGCGGATTTACGGTGGAACCAATGAAATTATGAAAGAGATTGTGGCGCGTAGTTTATTGGGGCGTTAATTCATCAATAACAAGCTGCAATAAAAAAGAGTGAAGCAGAACTGCACCCTAAAAGCTGGACGCCAAGTCTGACTTTGCAGGGTGCTTTTTTATTGATTTAAAACCATTAAACTTTCTTCAATAAAAGCGGGTAAATCGTCAGGTGAGCGCGATGAAATATACAGATTATTATCATTGACCACACCAACATCATAATAGACTGCACCGGCATTAATCAGATCTTTTGCGACCGTTTTAAAGGTGGTCATTAAGCGACCTTTTACGACTTTGGCAGTAATTAATAACTGCGGACCGTGACAGATACTCAAAATAGGTTTCTGTGCATGGGCAAAGTTCCGCACAAAATCCACGAAGCGATCATCACCACGCAGTCGGTCTGGAGAATATCCGCCAGGAATAAGTAGGGCATCAAAATCATGTACGGTGACATCATCTATACTTTGGTCAATAGTCACAGCGGACTTGCGCTTATGACCATAGACAATATTGCCTGCCTTGTTTTCAATATTTAAAACACTATGGCGTGCAGCGCGAAAGGCGTGCACGGGTTCTGAATATTCAACATCTTCAAAATCATGAGTCACTAAAACTGCGATTCTTTTTGACATTATTGTTGTTCCGAATTGCTTTGTTCACAGACTATAAATTAAACATTAAACTTTTGTGATGGAGTTTGGTAAATTACTCTTGCATATATAAAATTGACGTAGATAAATATTTTTATATATTCATAAGTATTTGTAAAAATTAAAAAAATAAGAGATAAACTTTTGTTTCTACTTATGTCGAAATCTGGCTCGTAGAATTTTTCCGATGATTGACTTTGCAAGTTCGTTTCATCTGTCTCTCTGAATTTTGGAATTAGATTGTAGTCGAGTAGTCTTTACAGCGTTTATAAGGAATAAAAACGGCACAGTATTAAGTGTTTTTAACGATGAGCTTATTTGCAAATAACGATAAATTTATTCAATGAAGATACATAAAATCGTCAGCCCGATGGCCGAATTAGAAATCTACAGTTGCATTTCAATTTTGATCAAATGGGTAAAAGGTCATTAATTTTAAAAATTCATTGCAAAAACATGGAGAATAAAATTGCTGATTAAATCAACTGTATGTTTTTAAGACTGAATCAATCAAAGTCTTATTGCGTAACATTTGAAAGCTAACTATTGTTATACTGTTTGCATAACGTTTTTGAAGGGCAACATAACAATGATCCAAGACGATCAAAACACGACGACTTCTCTTGACCTTGCTCAAATCCGTGAGGATATTGATTCTGTAGATCAACAGATTCAACAGCTTATTAACCGACGCGCAAAATTAGCTGAAGCGGTGGCAAAAGCAAAATTTGCAGCTGAAGAGAATCCATTGTTTTACCGTCCTGAACGTGAAGCACAAGTTTTGCGCAATGTTATGCAGCGTAATGAAGGGCCATTGTCGGATGTCACCATGGCGCGTTTGTTCCGTGAAATCATGTCTGCGTGTCTGGCATTGGAAGCTCCACAAAGTATTGCTTTTCTGGGGCCTGTCGGTACCTATACCCATTCAGCCGTATTGAAACATTTCGGACAGGATGCCATTGTCCGTCCGCTTCCAACCATTGATGAAGTTTTCCGTGAAGTCGAAGCGGGTAGTGCGCATTATGGTTTAGTCCCTGTTGAAAATTCGTCTGAAGGTGTGGTGAACCATACTTTGGACTGTTTCAAATCTTCCCACTTAAACGTGATTGGTGAAGTTGAGCTGCGTATTCATCACCAGTTCCTGATTTCATCGAATACCCGTAAAGACAGCATTAAACAGATTTATGCGCATCAGCAGACCTTGGCACAATGCCGTGGCTGGTTAGATGCACATTATCCGGGTGTGGAACGGGTGGCTTTAAGTTCCAATGCTGAAGCTGCACGCCGTATTCGCAATGAATGGCATTCAGCTGCAATTGCGTCCGAAGTGGCTGCCAATATTTATGACCTGGAAATCCTGCACAGCAATATTGAAGACAATCCGGAAAATACCACACGCTTCCTGGTGATTGGCCGTGAAAAAGTACCGCCAAGTGGTAATGACAAAACCTCATTGCTGATTTCAGCGCATGACCGTGCCGGTGCCTTGCTGGAAATTCTGGCACCCTTTGCCAAACACAACATTAGTTTAACCAGTATTGAAACCCGTCCTGCATTGCCTGAAAAATGGGCCTATGTGTTCTTTATTGACTTAGAAGGCCATGTTGATCAGGACAATGTCAAAGCGGCGATTGAAGAAATTCGTCCTTTGGTGAAAGAAGTTCGAGTATTGGGTTCATATCCTATTGCAGTTTTATAAATCACTGTGGTGATCGGCTTAATTTTTTAATTTTAAGCTGATCCCTTTTATCACTTGAAATAGCTGGAAGAGTAACATGTCGTTTGTCCCTGCCAATGAAGGCATCTCAAAGTTAAAGCCTTATCAACCAGGTAAACCTATTAGTGAACTTGAGCGTGAGTTAGGGATTACTGATATTGTCAAATTGGCCTCGAATGAAAATCCGTTGGGCTGTTCTGACAAAGTCAAACAGGCTGTGGCAGCTGAACTGGCTGAAATTGGCCGCTATCCGGACGGTGGCGGTTTTATTTTAAAAGACCAGATTCAGGCACAATTCGGTGTGACTGCTGACCGTATTACTTTGGGTAATGGTTCAAACGATTTACTGGAAATGTTTGCCCGTGCATTCGTATCAGAAAAAGATTCTGTGATCTACAGCCAGCATGCATTTGCCGTATATGCCTTGGTCACTCAAGCGATTAATGCAGAAGCGATTGAAGTACCGGCCAAAGGTTTTGCTCATGATCTGAATGCTATGGCTGCGGCAATTCAAGACAATACCAAACTGATTTTTATTGCCAATCCAAACAACCCGACCGGAACTTGGTTTGAAGAAGCTGAATTTGAAGCCTTCATGCAAAAAATTCCGGCCAATGTGATTGTGGTTCTGGATGAAGCTTATGTGGAATATTTCCCGGAAAACTTTAATAGCTTAAAATTCTTAGAACAATATCCAAACATTATTGTCAGCCGTACCTTGTCTAAATGTTATGGTTTGGCAGCGCTGCGTGTTGGTTTTGCCTTGGCATCGAAAGAGGTTACTGACTTCTTAAACCGTATTCGCCAGCCGTTTAACGTGAACCATTTAGCCATGGTCGCTGCGGTTGCTGCACTGAAAGATGAAGACTTTATTGAGCAATCACGTGTAGTGAATAAAGCCGGCATGAAACAGCTGGAACAGGGCTTTGCTGCACTGGGCTTAAATTATGTTCCTTCCCGTGCCAACTTCATTTTAGTCGATGTACAGGCAGATCCGGCAGCAACCTTTAATGCCTTATTAAAAGAAGGTGTGATTGTACGTCCGGTCGGTATAGCCAATCATCTGCGGGTATCCATTGGTACTGAAGCGGAAAATGCAAAGTTCTTAGCTGCTTTGGCTAAGGTGCTTGAATTAGAGGCTGTTGCATAAATCATGTCTGTGCCACTGTTTGAAAAAGTTGCCTTTATTGGACTTGGGCTGATTGGCTCAAGTCTGGCTCGTGTCATCATTGCTGAAAAACTGGCAAAGCAAATTGTTGCTTCAACGCGTTCGCAAAAAACACTGGACGATGCCAAAGCACTTGGATTGATTCAGGAAGGCTATAGCAATCCTGTCGATGCGGTGCAAGGTGCAGATCTGGTGGTATTGGCTTTGCCGGTACGTGCAACGCAAAAAGTATTGCAAACCATCAAACCTTATCTGTCAGAGAATACCATTATTACCGATGTGGGCAGTACCAAGGGTAATGTGGTCGATGCAGCCAAAGCGGTATATGGTGAAAACCTGCCCGCTGGCTTTGTGCCGGGTCATCCGATTGCAGGTGCAGAACATACTGGCGTACATGCAGGTAAGGTCGATTTGTTTGCCAATCATAAAGTGATTTTGACCCCGCTACCTACCAGTAGCGACTGGGCGGTGGATAAACTGGTTCAGCTGTGGCAAGCGGCAAAAGCGGAAGTGATTTGCATGGATGTGGACAAGCATGATGAAGTGCTGGCACATACCAGCCATCTTCCGCATTTGATGGCATTTAATCTGGTGGAGCAACTGGCGAATCGGGAAGATAATCTCGATATCTTCCGTTATGCTGCCGGTGGATTTCGTGATTTTTCGCGCATTGCAGCCAGCGATCCGCAAATGTGGCACGACATCTTTTTTGCCAATAAAAAAGCCATCTTAAATGCAGTAGATGGATTTGAACAGCAACTGGCGCAAATCCGAAAGCTGATTGAAAATGAAGATTCACAGGCATTGATGGGCTTGCTTGGGCATGCCCAGGCAGCACGACAGCATTTTAATCATATGCTGTCCAAAAAACCTTTCATGGAGAACAATAAAGTGACGACACAGCAATTTACAATTTTACCGGGTAAGAAAAATTTCCAGGGTAAATTTACCGTGCCAGGGGATAAATCTGTGTCACACCGTTCCATCATGTTTGGTGCGATTGCGGAAGGTACAACCCATGTCACCGGTTTTCTGGAAGGTGAAGATGCTTTGGCCACGCTGCAGGCTTTTCGTGATATGGGTGTCAGCATTGAAGGACCTAAAAATGGCGAAGTGACCATCCATGGGGTAGGTATGCATGGCTTAAAATCCCCTGCAAGTGCCTTATATATGGGTAACTCGGGTACTTCTATGCGTCTGCTTTCTGGCATGTTGTCTGCTCAGAAGTTTGATTCAGTCATGACTGGCGATGCATCCTTGTCTAAACGTCCAATGGAACGGATTGCCAAACCATTACGTGAAATGGGTGCGCAAATTCAAACCACGGGTGAGCGTGGTACGCCACCTGTGTCTATTACCGGCAATCAGGCGCTAAAAGGTATTCATTATGACTTGCCGATGGCCTCGGCTCAGGTGAAATCAGGGATTCTACTGGCAGGTCTGTGGGCAGAAGGTGAAACTGTAGTCACTGAACCGGAACCCACCCGTGATCACTCTGAGCGTATGCTTCGTGCCTTTGGTTATGAAGTAAAAACTGAAGGCAACCGCATTTCACTGCAAGGTGGCGGTAAGCTGGTCGGTACTGAAATTCAGGTTCCGTCTGATATTTCATCTGCAGCGTTCTTTATGGTCGGTGCTGCGATTACTGAAGGTTCTGATGTCACTCTGGAAGCGGTAGGGATTAACCCGACACGTACCGGCGTAATTGAAATTTTGAAACAGATGGGTGCAGATTTAACTGTTGAAAATGAACGCATTGCTGGGGGTGAACCGATTGCAGATATTCGTATTCGCGGCTCACGTACCTTAAAAGGCATCCATATGCCGGAAGATCAGGTGCCATTGGCGATTGATGAATTTCCGGCATTATTCATTGCTGCGGCTTGTGCTGAAGGTCAAACCATTTTGACTGGTGCGGCTGAACTTCGTGTAAAAGAATCTGATCGTATTCAGGTGATGGCAGATGGCCTGCAAACCATGGGTATTGACTGCACACCAACCGATGATGGCATCATCATTGAAGGTAAGGGTAAATCAGGTGACTGGTCAGCTATCTTTACGGGTGGTGAAATTGAATCGCATCATGACCATCGTATTGCCATGAGTTTTAGTATGGCGGGCCTACGTACTTCAGGTGAAATCAAGATTGTCGGTACCGAAACGGTAGCCACCAGTTTCCCGACTTTCACTGAATTGACCAATCAGGCAGGTTTAGCGATTCAGGTCAGTGAGTAATTAGTCTAATTTTGTGTATTTGTTGGACAACAGCCAGGCTTTTGCTTGGCTGTTTTGCTTTTATTGCTTATTCTAAAACCATACAACAAGAAAGCCTTTGGATGCACAGATGAGAACATTACAATTTACCGCAAACTGTGAAAAACATAACCATGATTTATCATCCAGTGATTGTTATGTGACACAGGAATATGTGACCGAATTATTATCTAAACAGCTTGAACAATTTGGCTTTAAAACGAATGTCATGAATGAGCAAAATCATGAACAGCTCGCGGTGAGTGTGGAAGATTATCCTGTTGCTTTGGGGGTGAATTGTAGCGTGAAAGACGAAAATGGCTTATTGGTTTGTGAAATCAGTGCATCTGCCGATGAAACGCAGGACTGGTTTACAAAAATTGAAACTCAAAGTGTAATTAAACAGCTGGCTCAGGCGGTCGAGAATACCTTAAAAGAAGATGAGTCTTTTAGTGAGTTTGAGTGGAGATAATAAATTACTATTATTTTCCGTTGAATGAATATTGAAAAAGGAGGCAATAAGCCTCCTTTTTTATTTTTTATTTTTTGTCTATTGCCTATTGTCTATTGTCTATTGTCTATTGTCTATTGTCTTGGATTAGCCTGTACAAAGCCTTATTCAAAGGCAATATTCAGAATTAATACCTGACTAGAAAACGGGAAATAGCTATACGTAATTGCTTTAAATATCCAGTAAAGAAGTGATTCGCACCAGGTAAAACAGTAATTAAATGGCGTTGTGGTTTGGCCCATTGAATCAGGTCAGATAACAGGGTGACCTCATCTGCTTCACCATGAATAAATAAAATATCGCCTTTAATATGTGGGGTGACATAGTGGCGAACACCTGCAACTGTTGTGGTCGGTAAACCACATAAAATGGTCTGCACAGGTTGTAGTTCAACAGGAAGCAGAGCATAGCATTTGGTCATGACATTCGCGCCAAAACTAAAGCCGCCTGCATAAAATGGCAGGTTGGTATGTTGGCTACGTGCGTATTCAATCACCTTCAATGTATCTTTGGTTTCACCATCGCCTTCGTCATGTACTCCAGCACTTTGACCAGAACCGCGAAAACTTGGACGATAGACGACACAACCGCGTTCTAAAAACATTTGTGCTAAAAGTGCAGGGACTTTGTGCTGTGGTGTGCCACCTTGCAGTGGATGAGGATGAGTAACTACCGCGAATCCTTTCACTTCACCCTGAGGATAATCAACAAAAATTTCCAGTTGACCCGCAGGACCTTGAATGAAAACTTGCTCGGACATGTCACAACTGACTCATAACAGGAGAATCGGACATTTTACCGATAATGTTCAGTAAAAACACAAATTGGAAATAAAATAAGTCTACTGTTATAGTTTGTTTAATTGTTTTTTGATCAGGTTCTTCATGCTCGCCTTAATTTCTCCTGCCAAGACTTTAGACTATGAATCTGCACTTCCAACCGATGCCTATACACTACCAAGATTGCTAGAACATTCACAAGAACTTATAGACGTAAGTCGTAAACTGTCTGCTGCAGATATCGCCAATTTAATGAGCGTGAGTGAAAAAATTGCCAAGTTAAATGTAGAACGCTTTAATGACTGGCAAGCAGAGTTCAATTTTTCCAATGCACGTCAGGCTTTATTTGCCTTTAAAGGGGATGTGTATACTGGCCTGGATGCGTATGCGCTGAATGATCAGCATATAGCCTATGCACAGCAACATTTGCGCATGTTGTCTGGACTTTACGGTTTGTTGCGTCCTCTGGATTTGATGATGCCGTATCGTCTGGAAATGGGCACCAAGCTAAAAAATCTACGCGGTCATAACCTGTATGAATTCTGGGGTGACAATATTACCCAGTTAATCAATGCTGATTTGCAGCAGGCGAATTCGGAGTTATTGGTGAATCTCGCTTCTGATGAATATTACAAGTCGGTAAAACCGGGTAAAATTAAAGCGAAAATTATTAAGCCGGTATTTTTAGATCAGAAAAATGGCAAATATAAAGTGATTAGCTTTTATGCAAAAAAAGCCCGTGGCTTGATGGCACGCTATATTGTTGAACATCAGTTAAATCAAGCAGAGGATTTAAAGTCATTTAACGTTGAAGGTTATTATTTTGATGTTGCAAGCTCGCTTCCGGGGGAGCTGGTGTTTAAGCGCGATGAACAGCAAGTCGCATAAATAAGAGATTGGTGAAGCAAAAATCCCGATGTATTTCGGGATTTTTTTTTGAAAAAAATCAATAAAATGATAAGTTTTTGTCAATATAGATATTTTAATTGTTTGTTAATATAAGACAAATTTTTTTGAATAATAAGTTTTTATTATGAGAAGATTATTGGTTCCAATATTTATTTTTGCAGTGATTGTGCTGGGCTGGGCGGTTTACCAAGACAATCAAATGAAAAAAAAGCAGCAAGTCGATCAGTTGATTCAGGATGCTCACCAGTCATTAAAGGTTGTGGAGAGTAATCCGAATAATATGGTTTTAGAACCGTTTGAAACTGCCGATCCTGTTCTGTAGGGGATTTACATGTGAAATCTAGCCAGTTTTAGTGCCTGGACTTTATACGCTATGTTTGAAAGATGTGATTAGCTAATTGAAATTTAATTCAAAATAAATTTTAGAAACAATAAAAAGCATTGTGTTATAATTTGCCACAATCTTAATTGACTGCTTGTTTTTTTATTTTAAGCATTTGATTTTGATATGTAAGTAGGCTGCATAAAAGTTATGCGGCTTTTTTGTTTACAATTTTTGCTACTTGATTGTTTCTGGCTTGAAGGCAGATTTGTGCAAAATGCTTATTTTTAAAAACGGAAATATGGGCATATCCATGGCTGGGACATCTATAAACTTAATGGTGATTTGAGAAACGGATCATTAATTTTATAGCGTGCTGACGGCATAAAGTTTACTTACAGGGGTAAAGTCATGACGACTCCTAATCCATCTTCAGAGAATATGCTGGAACGCTTATTTAAGCTCAGTGAAAATAAAACCAGTTTTCGCACAGAAGTTCTTGCGGGTGTAACTACTTTCTTAACCATGTGTTACATCATTATTGTCAATCCAATGATTTTATCCGAAACCGGTATGGATCATGGGGCTGTCTTTGTTGCAACCTGTCTTGCAGCCGCAATTGGCTGTCTGGTGATGGGACTTGTGGCAAATTATCCAATTGCACTTGCGCCGGGTATGGGCTTGAACGCTTACTTTACCTATTCTGTTTGTATGGGCATGGGTGTGCCTTGGCAAACTGCACTGGCTGCTGTATTTGTTTCAGGTCTGGTATTTATTGCCATCAGTATGTTTAAAATCCGTGAAGCAATTGTCAATGCCATTCCAATGTCACTGAAATTCGCGATTGGCGGGGGAATTGGTTTATTCCTTGCTCTAATTGCATTAAAGAATTCAGGCATTATTGTTGACAATCCAGCGACCTTGGTAGGTCTGGGTGACTTGAAACAACCGACCGTATTGCTGACCTTGTTGGGCTTTCTGATGATTGTAGTGATGCATCATTTTAAAGTTCGTGGCGCTATTATTATCAGTATTCTGGTAATTACCGCTATTGCGACTGCGATGGGTCTGAATGAGTTCAAAGGTGTGGTGGGTGCGATTCCTTCTATTGCTCCAACCTTCCTGCAAATGGACTTTGAAGGCTTGTTTACAGCCAGTCTGGTGGGTGTGATTTTTGTCTTCTTCCTGGTGGATTTATTTGACTCAACCGGTACCTTGGTCGGAGTGGCACATCGTGCAGGCTTACTTAAAGATGGCAAATTACCACGTCTGAAAAAAGCACTGTTTGCTGACTCGACTGCAATTGTTGCCGGTGCAGCATTGGGTACATCTTCAACCACACCTTATATTGAATCGTCTGCAGGGGTTGCTGCGGGTGGCCGTACAGGTTTGACTGCGGTAGTTGTGGGCGTGTTGTTTGTACTGTGCTTATTCCTGGCACCTTTAGCGCAATCAGTTCCTGGTTTTGCTACCGCACCTGCATTATTGTTCGTGGGTGTGTTGATGATTCAAGGTATCGTACACATTGAGTGGGATGATATTACAGAAGCAGTTCCTGCATTCTTAACTATCGTATGTATGCCATTTACCTATTCGATTGCCGACGGTATTGCGATGGGCTTTATTAGCTACGCATTAATCAAACTGCTAACTGGGCAAGCGAAAACTGTACCTTATATGGTATGGATTGTGGCTGCACTTTGGGCATTGAAATTTGCTGTATTTGGCGGCTAATTCACCACATTCAGAATAGGGTGTAAACTCAGTTTGCACCCTTTTTTATTTTTAAAAAAATTTTATAAGGATAAGATATGAATCCAATTGAGCTTATTCAGGCATTGCCTAAAGCAGAGTTACACGTCCATATTGAAGGGACGTTTGAACCTGAACTGATGTTCGCGATTGCTCAGCGCAATCATATTGATATTCCGTATAAATCTGTAGAGGAAGTAAAACAGGCTTATAACTTCCATAATTTACAGTCATTTTTAGACATCTATTATGCGGGTGCTAATGTCCTGATTCATGAACAGGACTTTTATGATTTGGCTTGGGCATATTTTGAAAAATGTGCTGAAGACCAAGTGGTTCATACTGAAATGTTCTTCGATCCACAAACGCATACTGATCGTGGCGTTGCTTTTGAAACTGTAATTAAAGGTTTAAAACGCGCCTGTGATGATGCAAAAGCCAAATTCGGCATTAGCTCGCATTTGATCATGTGTTTCTTGCGTCATTTAAGTGAAGAAGCTGCATTTAAAACTTTGGAACAGGCTTTACCTTACAAAGATCAAATTATTGCGGTGGGATTGGACTCGAGTGAAGTTGGGCATCCACCTGCTAAATTTGAACGGGTCTTTGCCAAAGCACGTGAAGCCGGTTTTCTGGTGGTAGCGCATGCAGGTGAAGAAGGTCCGGCTGAATATGTCTGGGAAGCCTTGGATTTGCTCAAAGTGAACCGTATTGACCATGGCGTGCGTTCTGAAGACGATCCGAAGCTGATGCAGTGTTTAATTGCAGAGAAAATGCCTTTAACCGTATGTCCTTTAAGTAACTTAAAACTTTGCGTCGTCGATGATATGGCACAGCACAATATCCGTCGTTTATTGCAACAGGGCGTGCATGTGACGGTCAATTCAGATGACCCATCTTATTTTGGTGGTTATATGAATGATAATTTCATTGCAATTACAAAAGCACTCGATCTTTCCAATCAGGAATTGAAGCAATTGGCTAAAAACTCATTTGAAGCATCCTTTATTTCTGCTGCTGAAAAGCAAAAATGGGCCAATGAAATTGATGCTTTAGCCTAATTGATGATCGCGAAATATACTTTGGATTCAGTGGATTCATTGAGGAGTCCGCTGAATCATTGATGTGTTAACTATTAGGTTGTAATGTGAAAAAGAGTTTTTACTGGGTATTGCTCATCTGTTTGTTGGCAGGCTTTCTTTGGGTCTTGGCAACAGATAAGAATTCTGCTTTAACCCGGAAAATGTTGAAACCAGTGATTGAGCAAAGCTGCAAAAATGAATTAAACAATTCAAAAGTTTGGCAAGCCGCAGCTTTGTTTATGAGTTTTGATCGGCAAACCACAGTGCAAAAACAAATCTGTGGCTGTGTGGGTGAGCATGCGTTGCAGAATATCTCAGCAAAAGAGTTAGCAATGGCATCGATTGATGAATCTGCAAAAAACAGTCTGATTCAACAGGCGGTGATGAATAGCGTGAAAGGGTGTGTTCAAGACGCTTTAAAATAATGTAGAGCTAAACTGGTTATTATAAATTTAGCTATAAAAACAGCCGCATCGATGTGTGATTGATGCGGCTTTTTATTGAAATAAAATTGATTATTTTGCCTGTCGGGTCATGCTACGCAAGACATTATCTTTATCAATAAAATGATGTTTTAATGCCGCTGCAATATGACCTATTACAAGTAAGCCTGCAAACCAGGATAAATAAATGTGTACGGGTTTAACGATAGCTAAAAGATCGGGATTGTCCTGAACTAAACGTGGAATTTCAAATAAGTATAAAGCAGGTGCCGGATGGCCCGTACTCCAGCTAAACAAACAGCCGATAATTGGTAAGGCAAGCAATATGATATATAAAGCCAAATGTCCAAGATGTGCAAAAACTTTCATGGAAGCTGACATGCTGTCGGGTAATGTCGGAACGGGATGGGTATAGCGCCAAAAGATACGAACCAGCACCAGAAAGATAATGGTTGTGGCAATGTTCTTGTGTAAGGTAATGACCTGACCTTTAAAGCTGCCATCGATATTATAACTTAAAAAATTTCCGCTATAAAAACCAATACACCATGCAGCAATAAAAATAGCAGCCATGAGCCAGTGCAGCATTTGTGCCGTACGCGTATAGTATTGTGAAGTGTTTTTCATGCTATGCCAATCGAACTATATGTTCTTGTAAAAGTCTGCGTATGCTAATCAAAAAGCACCTATTAAAAAATAATGAAGATGGAACGAAGCGTGTATTTCTTGCAACACTGAGTATTTGCCGCTTTATTGAGCGGGATCATCCGCGAGTATAAAATTCAGTTGAAATATACATTTCTTCCCAGATAAAGTTTCGGCAAAATACGTGCAACCGATTTTATAACCCAGGATTTAACTGTGAAAAAACTTATCGCTGTACTTGCGCCTTTAACTTTGGCTTTAACTGCTTGTGTAGCAACGGATACAACAACAGGAACAACATCAACTGCACAATCTACAACACAGCAACTTGGCACTGCTGCAATTAAAATTGCAATTAATGCGAAATGTACCACTGAGTTGAATAATATTGCTGCATGGCAAAATGCAACCAAATTCATGACCGCAACTCAAAAGCAGAATATTCAAACTGAAATTTGTGGTTGTGTTAGCGAAAAAGCACCACAAAGCGTAACTGCCGTAGACTTGGCTACAGCAGCAATTGATCCGGCAGCACGTAATACTATTGTTTCAAATGCAGTGACTAAGACCATTAATGCCTGTGTTGCTGAAGCTGTGAGCTAATACAGATTCAATTCATGTTAAAATTAAAGAGGCTGATCTGATTCAGCCTCTTTTTTTGTAGGTAAGGCATTGATGAAAATTGCGGGTGTAGATGAGGCGGGGCGTGGTCCCTTAGTGGGTTCGGTGGTAGCGGCTGCGGTTATTTTGGATCCCAATAATCCGATAGAAGGTTTAAATGATTCTAAAAAGCTCACTGAAAAAAAACGTGAAAAATTATTCATAGAGATACAAGAAAAAGCCTTGGCTTGGGCCATTGCTTCAGCAAGCCATGAAGAAATAGACCAGATCAATATTCTACAAGCATCATTATTGGCTATGCGTCGTGCTGTGGAAGCTCTCAAGCTTCAGCCGGAGCATGTACTGGTTGATGGTAATAAAATTCCACAAGGCTTGGTTATGAGCTGTGATGCGGTCGTAGGTGGCGATGCGCTGCATGCGGAAATTTCAGCAGCCAGTATTTTGGCAAAAGTAACTCGTGACCGTGAGATGGTTGTGCTGGATCAGCAATATCCACACTTTGGTTTTGCCAAACACAAGGGTTACCCAACCAAAGCTCATTTTGAAGCGATTGCTGAACATGGTGTGATTGACCAGCATCGCCGTAGTTATGCACCAGTTAAAAAAGCATTGGCCTTACTGGAGCAAAACTAAACCTTAGATAAATTTAAAGCGGCTATATAGCCGCTTTATATTAGAATAATCTTTAATGGGTTAACGATTAAAGTCATTCTGGGTATTTTGTGGGAAATTATCTTCCTCAAAAGAGGGTTGATAATCCTGATCAAGGTGTTGCAGGTGTTCGTGCATAGCGCGTTCATGCTGGATTCGTTGATAAATTTCTTCACGATGAACAGATACTTCTTTTGGAGCATTTACGCCAATACGAACCTGATTACCTTTTACGCCAAGCACAGTTACACTGACTTGGTCCCCAATCATTAATGTTTCACCGACACGTCGGGTTAGAATCAGCATGTTTATCTCCTTGCAAAACGCTAAACGTGCAATTGATTTTAAAAAAATATAAAAGACACAACCTTGGTATCATAGAAATATTATCAGAACAATCTGTCAAAAAATCTGACTAAAAATAATTCTGTTAATATTTTCAAAATCCTCGGTTCAAATATAACAGAGCCACTATAAAAAAAACTATAGTGGCTCTATTCTTTTTGTAGTATTTCGCAAATTTTGTCATACAATGACCAAAATTTGCGTTTCTACAAATTAAGCGCGTGCGCTAGATTCACCTGATTCGCGGTCAAGGCCGAATGCAGTGTGAAGAGAGCGAACTGCAAGTTCTAGGTAGTTTTCTTCAATGATCACTGAAATTTTGATTTCAGAAGTCGAGATCATGAGGATGTTGATACCTTCGTCTGCAAGTGCAGTGAACATTTTGCTGGCAACGCCTGCGTGAGAGCGCATCCCTACACCTACGATAGATACTTTCACGATGTCATCGCGAGTTGCAACTTCACGTGCACCAATCGCTTGAGCAGTTTCTTCAAGGATTTTTTTCGCTTTTGCAAGCTCGCCACGGTTTACAGTGAATGTGAAATCAGTTGTACCATCTTCTTCAACGTTCTGGATAATCATATCCACTTCGACGTTGGCATCACCAATTGGTTTTAGAATTTTAGAAGCAATACCTGGCTCATCTGGAACACCAAGAATCGTTAATTTTGCTTCATCACGGTTGAATGCGATACCTGAGATAATTGGCTGTTCCATGTCGTCTTCCAATTCAGTCGTAATTAGTGTGCCTACGTTTTGTTTAAATTCTTCGTCAAATGCGCCATCGGTGTCATTGTCGAAGCTTGAAAGTACGCGTAAAGGTACTTGATATTTACCAGCAAATTCAACAGAACGAATTTGTAATACTTTTGAACCAAGCGAAGCCATTTCCAGCATTTCTTCAAATGAAATACGGTCAACTTTTTTTGCTTTTGGTGCAACACGTGGGTCAGTGGTATATACGCCATCGACGTCTGTGTAAATCTGGCATTCATCAGCTTTTAATGCAGCAGCAAGTGCAACACCTGAAGTGTCAGAACCACCACGTCCTAGAGTTGTGGTGTTGCCATCCGCGTCAAAACCCTGGAAGCCGGCGACTACAAGCACGCGACCCGCATCTAAATTTTCAGCCAATATATCGGTATCGATAGATTCAATACGCGCTTTAGTAAATGCACTGTCAGTTTTGATGCCAACCTGGCGACCAGTAAGCGATTTAGCTTCAACACCAATAGAGTTGAGCGCCATTGCTAACATAGAAATCAATCTCTGTTCACCTGTAGAGACCATTTGGTCAAGTTCACGTGGATCAGGGGTTTCGGTAATGGCCTTCGCTAAAGCAAGCAGGCGATTGGTTTCGCCACTCATTGCCGATACAACCACCACTACCTTGTGGCCGTGGTCATGCCAGCGCTTTACACGACGAGCAACATTTAAAATGCGCTCGGGAGTACCCATTGAGGTACCGCCATATTTTTGAACGATTAATGCCATAGTTGTTCCATAAAAGCCATGATCCTGAATTACCTTTTCAGGATCAGTTACACAAAAAGTGAAGTCTTATTTTGCTTCAAGCCAAGCAGTTAAATCTGCCATCACTGAAGCAAACTTCTCGTTAAGTGGCGCGCCACCTTGTGCCAAGTCAGGTTTACCACCACCTTTACCACCGAGTTCGGTTGCCAAGTGTTTGATGATGTCACCCGCTTTAATAGAAGCAGTAAAGTCTTTCGCTACAGATGCAATCAGGCTCACTTTATCGCCTTCTACACCTGCAAGAACGATTACTGCATTGTCTAATTTAGATTTCACACCGTCATGCAGGTTGCGAAGCGATTTCGCATCCATATTTTGAACAGTTGTGATTAAAGTTGAACGACCCGCAACAGTTTGAACTTGGCTTAAAAGTTCAGCTGCCTGGAAGTTCGCTAATTTTTGATTGAGTTGCTCAATTTGTTTTTGCAAGCTAGATGCAGTTTGCGCTAGAGCTTCCACTTTTTCCAAAGTTTGGTCTTTTTGTGCTTTTAATACATCGTTAATCGCATGAATATCACGATCGACTTTTTGCGCAGCTTCCACCGCTTTAGTACCAGTCACAGCTTCAATACGACGTACGCCCGCTGCTACACTACCTTCAGAAGTGATTTTGAACAGTCCGATATCACCAGTACGCTTCACGTGGATACCACCACATAGCTCGATTGAGAAGTTTTTCTCTTCAATCACTGAACCCATAGACAGTACGCGAACTTCATCACCATACTTCTCACCGAATAACATCATTGCGCCTTTGGCTTTGGCAGATTCGATGTCAAGCAGTTCAGTGGTAACTGCTGTGTTAGCAATGACTTCAGCATTCACCAGGCGTTCAATTTCTTGCAGCTGTTCAAATGTCACCGGCTGATCATTGGCAAAGTCAAAACGTAATAGTTCGCTTGCCACTAATGAGCCTTTTTGTTGAACGTGCGAACCCAAAACTTGACGTAGGGCAGCATGTAAAAGGTGAGTCGCAGAGTGGTTACGTGCTGTTGCAGCACGAAGGTCTGCTTTGACAGTGGCTTCAACAGATTGAGTTGCTTTCAAGCTACCCATGGTCACGATACCTTGGTGAACGAATGCACCACCAGATTTCTTGGTATCTTGAACTTCAAAGATACCGGTATCGTTTTTGAACAGTCCTGTATCACCGATTTGACCACCGCTTTCTGCATAGAAAGGAGTCTGGTTTAGAACGATTAACGCTTCATCGCCTTCAACTACTTCGTCAACCTGTTCGCCATCTTTATAGATTGCAACAATTTGACCTTGACCTTGAGTTGCTTCGTAACCTTCAAACTGGGTTTCACCTTCAACTTTTACAATGCTGTTATAGTCGATGGCGAATTTACCTGCATCACGTGCACGTTGACGCTGAGCTGCCATTTCAACTTCAAAGCCCGCTTCATCAATGGTTAAGTCACGTTCACGTGCAATGTCAGCTGTTAAGTCAGTCGGGAAGCCGTAAGTATCATAAAGTTTGAATACTGTTTCGCCCGGAATTACAGAACCTTTAAGGTTTGCTAATTCGCCTTCAAGCAATTTCAGACCTTGCTCAAGTGTTTTCGCGAATTGTTCTTCTTCTTTCAGCAGTTGCGCTTCAATACGTGCCTGGTTAGCAGCAAGTTCAGGATACGCTGCACCCATCACTTCAATTAAAGGCTGAAGCATTTTGTAGAAGAATGAACCGGTCGCACCCAGTTTGTTACCGTGGCGTACTGCGCGACGGATAATACGACGTAATACATAACCACGGCCTTCATTCGAAGGGTTCACGCCATCAGCAATCAGGAAGCAGCATGAACGCGCATGGTCAGCCACAACTTTTAAAGATGCAGGGTATTCAACAGGCTTATTTTCTTCTTGTGCTTTCGCTTCTATTTCAGCTGTATCTAGACCAATGATTTCAGCAGCAGCTTTTAATAAGTGCTGGAACAGATCGATTTCGTAGTTTGAGTTTACATGCTGTAAAACCGCAGAAATACGTTCCAAGCCCATACCTGTATCTACAGAAGGTGCTGGAAGAGGGTGCAGTACGCCATCCGCAGTACGGTTGAACTGCATGAATACGTTGTTCCAGATCTCGATGAAACGGTCGCCATCTTCTTCAGGCGTGCCCGGTAGGCCACCCCAGATGTGATCGCCATGGTCAAAGAAAATTTCAGAACACGGACCGCAAGGACCGGTGTCACCCATTGCCCAGAAGTTATCCGATGCGTATTGACCGCCTTTATTATCGCCAATACGGATAATACGGCTGGCATCTAGGCCAATCTCTTTATTCCAGATGTCAAAAGCTTCGTCATCGGTGTGATAAACAGTGGCATACAGTTTATCTTTAGGAAGACCTAACCATTGCTCAGAAGTTAAAAAGTCCCAGGCAAATGTGATTGCATCACGTTTGAAGTAATCACCAAACGAGAAGTTGCCTAACATTTCAAAGAAAGTATGGTGACGTGCGGTATAGCCGACATTGTCCAAGTCGTTGTGCTTACCACCGGCACGTACACATTTTTGTGAAGACGTTGCACGAACATAGTCACGTTTTTCAAGACCAAGGAAACAGTCTTTGAACTGGTTCATACCAGCGTTGGTGAACAATAATGTTGGGTCGTTGGCAGGAACCAGAGAACTCGACGCGACACGTGTATGCCCTTGCGATTCAAAATAGCTTAAAAAAGCTTCGCGAATTTCAGCGGATGTCATAAAACGAGTACTC
>NZ_DJDC01000158.1:0-4487 GCF_002430855.1 Acinetobacter sp. UBA5934
CCTTTATAGGCGCTGTAACTCATTCACCACAGTTCCCTGCTCTGACAGCCATTTGTCACGGCGTCTGAATAACGCAGGTGCGGCCTGATTGACCTGATCGATTAAGGCCTGCATATCTGCATGCACCAGTTTACGATTTTCCACCACCACTTGCCCATTGACCATGGTCATATGCACATCTTGGCCTTGTACCGCATGTACCAGATTCGTATGCAGGTTCATTAAGCGTCCGTGATCGATCAAAGGGGTCATTCTTGGCGTCGCCATATCAACGGCAATGATATCGGCCAGTTTACCTGCTTCAAGCGATCCAATCTGATGCTGCATGCCCAGTGCTTTTGCACCTGTCAGCGTTGCCATTTGACAGACTGACCATGAATCGAGTGCTGCGGCATCTAAATTGGAAAATTTGGCCAATAAAGAGGCAGTTTTCATTTCCTCAAACATATCCAGATTGTTATTTTCTTTTTCACCATCCGTGCCTAACCCAACCGCAATGCCATGACGCAGCATTTCGGTAATAGGTGCCGCACCTGAAGCCAGTTTCATATTGGAGATCGGATTATGCGCAACGCCCACATCATAATGCTTAAGAATTTCGATCTCGTCTGAATTGGCCCAGACACAGTGTGCCAACAGACATTTAGGAACATCAAACATGCCTAAACGTTCGAGCGTCTGGATGGGACGCATGCCATAACGTCTAAGGTTTTCTTCCACATCGAACTGGCTTTCATTGCTATGGGTGTGAAAACCGGTCTGATAATCCTGGCAAAGTTTCTGAATACGGGCCAACGCTTTTTCTTCTGCATAAAACAGATGTTCCAGACCGACCCAGACATTAATTCGCCCAGCTGCGCCTTGATGCCATTTTTGAATCAGCGCTTCATTGCTATTTAAGGTTTCAAAATAGTTGTGATCAGGATGTTCTGCCACATAAAGCACCAGTACCGCGCGGATGCCAAGTTGCTCTGCTGCTTCGGCACTGCCATCCATATAACGCCACATATCCACGATGGTGGTGGTTCCTGAAAGCAGTGCTTCGGCATAGCAAAGATAGGAAGCTATTTTGGCATCTTCAGGCGTTAAAATCCGGTGCATCGGATCGATAAACTGCTGCAACCAGTCCCAGACAGGTAAACCTTCGGCGGTGCCTCTTAACAGTCCTGAATGGCAGTGGGTATTGATTAAACCTGGCATCAGTAAACTGTTCGGATATTGACTCACTTCTACATCTGGGTATTGCCGGGTTAATTCTTCCAGTGTACCCACCTGCTTGATATATGCACCCTCAATTAAAATAGCCCCATGGCGAATACAATCCAGTGTTGAATTCATGGTCAGGACATAATCTGCAGTCATGATTTTCATTGTCATATTTCCTCTGCTCTGTCCAGTTAAGGGCTAAATGTCTTACCCAGCGAAGCAGGCAAATTCAGTTTCAGTAGTTTTTTATCACGTGAAATGATCACCAGAACCAAAATCGTTGCGATATAAGGTAATGCCGATAAAAATTCATTTGGGATGTTCAGACCGAGTGCTTGAGCATGAAATTGCAAAATGGTGACCCCGCCAAATAAATAGGCACCCAGCATTAAGCGAGTCGGTTTCCATGCGGCAAAAACGACTAGAGCAATGGCAATCCAGCCACGTCCGGCTACCATGTTTTCAATCCACATTGGGGTATATACGGTTGAGAGGAAAGCCCCGCCAATTCCGGCCATGGCCCCGCCAAAAAGCACCGCGCCATAACGAATCGCTAAAACGTTGTAGCCCATGGCATGTGCGCTTTCTGGCGACTCGCCTACGGCTTTTAACAATAAGCCCAAACGGGTTTTGGCCAATACCCACCACACCACAGCGAATGCCAGAATCGATAAATACACCACATAGTTTTGCTGAAATAAAATTGGACCAATAACAGGAATATCAGCCAGTCCGGGGATATTTAAATTTTGTAATCCCGGCAATGCAGTACTCACATAATTCTGCCCGATAAAAGCCGAAATCCCGATCCCGAAAATGGTCAAAGCCAGACCGCAAGCCGACTGATTCGTGCTCATTGATAAAGTGAAAAAGGCAAAAATCAGTGCCATCAAGCTTCCAGCCAGTCCCCCCATAAACAAAGCACTTAAGACACTGGCATCATATTGAGAGGCAAAGGCAAAACCGGCAATCGCACCGACCAGCATCATCCCTTCTACGCCCAAATTAATCACACCTGTACGTTCTGCAACAAGTTCGCCTAATCCTGCAAATATCAATGGAGTCGCTGCGGCCACAGTACCGGCAAGAATGGCGGTAATTTCTATACTCATCTCTGGTTATCCTTTTTATTGACAGCATTAAGCCGCTGGTTGAACAGTTTCAGCGGGTGGCTGCTTCTTCTTGGCGAAACGGTAGCGATTTTCAATTAGCGCATCAGACGCCAACAGGAAAAACAGCAATAAACCCTGGAAAATACCGGTAATGGCAACCGGAAGCTGCAACTGCATTTGTGCCAGTTCACCGCCCAGATAAATCAGCGCCATAAGCAAGCCGGACAATACAATGCCAATCGGGTTTAAACGGCCCAAATAGGCCACAATAATTGCGGCATAACCATAGCCCGGAGAAATATTTGGATTGAGCTGACCAATCGGACCTGCGACTTCACAAATCCCGGCAATTCCCGCCATTAATCCAGAAATGCCCAAACTGAACCAGATGGCTTTTCTAGAAGAAAAACCGGCATATTGGGCCGCCATAGGTGCCTGACCACTGACTTCTAATCTATATGCGCTGACACTTTTACGAATAAATATCCAAAATAGCGCTACAGCTAACAGGGTCAGGAAAATTGAGGCATTGACCCGGGTCCCTTCAATCACATAGGGTAAAACCGCACTGTCACTAAACATCACCGATTGCGGAAAATTCATGCCGTCCGGATCACGCCACGGTCCATTGACCAAATACATCAGCAGAAAAAAGGCCACATAGTTCATCATCAAGGTGGTCAGGGTTTCTTCTGCATTAAAATGGGTTTTTAACAATGCTGGAATCAGCCCCCAAATTGCGCCACCGATTGCTCCCATGATGATCATCAGCGGTAAAATCCACCAGCCCAGCTGTTCAAAAAACAGGATCGCAATACCGCCACCAAAAATGGCACCCATGGTCAGCTGTCCTTCGGCACCAATATTGAATAATTTGGCGCGAAAACCGACCGCCAGACCTAAGGCAATCAAAATCAATGGACTGGCTTTAATTAGCAGTTCACTCAGGTTATAAGCACTACTGAGCGGCTCAATAAAGAAAATATACAAAGCCTGAAGCGGATTGACCCCAAGCATTAAAAACAGCAGGCTACCGACACAGAGCATGGCCAATAGCGCAATAAAGGGAGACAGCCATTTCATAAGTTGAGAAGGATGTTCTCTAGGTTCGAGTAAATGCATCAAATCACCTATTCTTCTCTAAACTGAAATTGGTTGTATTTCAGCTGCAGCCTGAACGACTGCATGGTTATTGATTCCAGCCATTAATAAACCGATTTCTTCAGCATTGGTGTTATGGGTAGCAATCGGTTCGGATAATTTGCCGCTAGCCAACACACATAGCTGATCGCTGATTTCAAAGAGTTCTTCTAATTCTTCGGAAATCACCAAAATGGCCACTCCCTGACGTGATAAATCAATCAGGGTCTGGCGGATAAACATGGATGCCCCAATATCGACTCCCCAAGTCGGCTGCGAGACAATCAGCACTTTCGGGTTTTGTAGAATTTCCCGGCCTACAATAAATTTTTGCAAGTTACCGCCAGACAAGCTGCGTGCTTCTGCCTGCGGGCCGGCTGCCTTGACATTGAACTTTTCAATGCAATGCGCAGCAAAGGCTTTGGTTTTTTCAAAATTGATCAATCCAAAACGGCTTAAACCCTGACGAAATGCAGTGAGAAAAGCATTTTGTGACAAGCTCATATTGGGCACTGCACCGCGTCCCAAACGTTCTTCCGGAACAAAGCCCAAGCCCAAATCACGGCGCTCACCTGCATACAATCGGGAGACATTTCTGCCTTCAAACAGGATTTTGCCCTGATCAGTCAGCTTTTCGCCCGATAGCAATGCCAGCAATTCGGCCTGACCATTGCCAGAGATCCCGGCGATACCGGTAATTTCACCAGCTTTTAATTCCAGATCTATATTGCTTAAAGACACACCAAAGGGATCATCAGATGCATAATTGAGTTGTTTCACTTGCAGCAAGACACTTTGTTCACCTGAAAATGCCGAGTGTTGATAAGATGGAAGTTCACGTCCAATCATCAGACGGGCCAATTCACTGGTGCTTTTTTCACTCGGTTTGACGTGACCCGTGACCCGACCATTTCTTAAAATGGTGGCTTCATCACACAGCTCTTGAATTTCATGCAGTTTATGACTGATATAAAGAATCGATACCCCTTGCGAAGCCAGCAGTTTCAGGGTTTTAAACAGCTGTTTCAC
>NZ_DJDC01000158.1:4669-28278 GCF_002430855.1 Acinetobacter sp. UBA5934
TGCTGCAACAGACAGCGGATAATTTCGACACGTTGCCGCTCACCGACGGATAGCGAATAGACTTCACGGCGCGGATCTATCGGCAGGCCATATTGCTCTGAAACTTCGATAATTTTTTGCCTGAGCTCAGCAAGGTCGTATTTTTCATCCAGCCCCAGCAGAATATTTTCCGCAACGGTTAAAGTTTCAAAGAGTGAAAAATGTTGGTACACCATCCCGATGCCAAGCTTGCGCGCAGCAGCCGGGTTTTCGATGCTCACCTCTTTGCCATTCCAGATAATCTGGCCCTGATCTGCCTGTGTCGCCCCATAAATAATTTTCATCAAGGTGCTTTTACCGGCCCCGTTTTCACCTAAGATGGCATGAATTTGCCCAGCCTGAACTTTAAGATCAATCTGGTCATTGGCTTTTAGCGAATTATAACTTTTACCAATATTGACCAGTTCCAGACGTGGAACACTCAGTTCTACAGCCTGTTGTACGTCAACATATGTCGCGCTATCGGATAAGTCATTCATAGACAAGCTCGAAAAAAATGAAAAAAGAAAGGCATGAATGAAACCTCATTCATGCCATCTGATTTATTTAGGTAAAGCGCCTTCTACGCCTTTGACGTAGTAATTCATTTTGCCTAGCTCTGCATCAGACAAAACTTTACCTTTCGCAATGACCAAACTGCCATCCTGTTTATATAAAGGTCCCTGGAATGGATGCAGCGAACCTTTGTGAATCCCACTTTGTGCATTTAAGGCAGACTGTTTCACTTTGGCTGGCACCGCAGGACCAAAGTTTTCAATTCTCACCGCATCCTGTTTAATGCCATACCACATTGCACTTGGCTTCCAGGTTTTTTGTGCAACTTGCTGCAAGACTGGGGTATAGATTTTTTCCCAATGCAACACGGAAGCTGCCAAGTGGGCTTTAGGACCAAACTTGCTCATGTCCGAGTCCCAACCAAAGGCATAAACGCCTTTTTGCTGTGCAGCTTGGACAACGGCGGGTGAATCGGTGTTTTGCATCAGCACATCGGCTTTCTGTGAAATCAGCGCCAAAGCTGCATCACGCTCTTTACCCGGGTTAAACCATGAATTGACCCAGATCACTTTGGTTTTCACTTTAGGATTGACGCTTTGCGCGCCCAAGGTATAGGCATTGATGTTACGTACCACTTCAGGAATCGGGAAAGATGCCACGACACCCAGGGTATTGGTTTTAGTCGTTTGACCAGCAACTACACCTAGCATGTATGCACCTTCATAGGTACGTACATCATAAATCCCTAAATTTTTGCCCTGCTTGTAGCCAGTGGCATGCATGAAGACGGTATTTGGAAACTGTTTGGCCACCTTTTCCATTTGGTTCATATAACCGAAAGAAGTAGCAAAAATGACTTTGTTGCCCTGCTGCGCCAGATTACGGATCACACGCTCTGCATCTGCAGTTTCTGGTACATTTTCAATATAAGAAGTTGTGTATTTTCCGGCCAAGGCTTTTTCTGTTTTGATACGCCCCTGGTCATGTGAATAAGTCCAGCCATGATCACTGGTTGGGCCAATATAAACAAAGGCCGCTTTGTCAGCCGCATGTGCCAAGCTGATAAAAGATGTCCCCAAAACAGTGGCTGTACTTAATGTCAGTACAAGTTTTTTAAGCTGTGATTTAAAGCTGACTTTTTTTTGCATAAAACTGCTCCATTATGAATGGTATATTTCTAATTCAAGCAATAACAATGAATTAGAAATGTGAAATTTGAACATCAGTTTAATTTTTCTGTTCACTTTCTCTTAATTAGCAAGTTCTATTCCAAAATTGATAAAAATTAGAACATAAACATTACGTTCTGTTTTTTAGAACAAAAATATTAATTTTTATTTATAAAATACAATATCTTATATTTTAAAGTTCTTTTATTTTTCTCATTTTATTTATTTTTATTTTGACTGCAAAATAAAGCTACTCGATCAGTCAGCAGAAATGCTTTTTTTTAGCGCAGGCAGAATAATCACAGTTCAGTAATGATAAAAAAAAGCCCAAACTTGTTCAAAGTTGGGCTTTTTTATTTCTGAGTCAGCTTTTTCGTATTTAAATTTTTTCTAGCACCTTTTGTTCTTCTGCATTTAAGGCATAGGCTTTCATGTACATTTCTTCCATGTGTTCACCTGCGGTGCATGGCTTATAACGGTAACTTTCCGTATCTTTGACTGTGCCGGGCAATGCATAAATAGGAGTCATATAATTTGGACCATAGAAGAAAGGAATCGAATAACGCGATTTTCCGTCTGCATATATATTCCGTACCCGGTGTGGATTAGATTTAAATAAATCGTTACTCCAACGTGGAATCAGATCACCTAAATTGACAACAAAAGTTCCCTCAATCGGGGGTGCAGTGACCCAGCTTCCATCGGGCAGGCAAACTTCCAAACCACCACAGTTGTCTTGCGCCAAAATCGTAATTGAGCCCCAATCTGTGTGCGCACCGACACCAAAGCTGTTTTCATCGGCATCGGCTGGATGAGGCGGATAGCGCAGCATTTTCAAGGTCATCATAGGATCATGACAACATTCATCAAAATAATGCTCATCCAGTTTCAGAGATAAAGCCAGTAACTGCATAATGCGCTTGGCCAGCAGGCTCAGTTCTGCAATATATTCCTGGCAGTATTGCTCCATTTCAGGTACTTCACTCGGCCATTGATTAATACCATAGCCTTGATACTTGGCTAACACATAGGGATGGTCAGCACTATAAGTTTTACCGCAATAAAAACCTTCCTTAATATCCGGCTTGGCCTTGTAATCTGACTTTTGTGCAGACAACTGCTCAAACCCCAAATGACTGGCATTCAGGCTTTGATCATATTTCAGCTTAGTGCTTAAAGGCAGGTCAAAAATCTGTTCGCATAGTGCAAATTGACGCTGAATTAAAACGGGATCAATGCCATGATTTTTGATATAAAAGAAACCCGAACTGGTTGCAGCTTGGTGCAGCAGATCTACAACCTCATTAACCTGTTTAGATCCAGCAGCCAAAGCGCCGCTTAAATCAATCACTGGAATGCTCATGGGACAATTTAACCTCTGTTAAATCAGTGCGCTATTTCAAAAAATAACCCTGAATTTAAAATAAAATGATTCATTTGCATTTAATTACGCAGTCTGGTTATTTAGGAAAACTTCCTTCTACACCTTTGACGTAATAATTGGCTTTCGCTAAATCCGCATCTGTTAATGAGTTGCCTTTCGCCACCAGCAAGCTGCCATCCTGTTTATAGATGGGACCAGTGAATGGATGCAAACTGCCTTTTTGCAGTGCATTACGCACGGCAATTGCTTTGGCTTTCATTTCAGCTGTAGTGGATGGGCCAAAATTTTCAATGTTCACTGCACCCTGTTTCACTCCATATTTAATCGCCGACGTTTTCCAGGTTTTGGCCTCAACCTGTTGCATAACTGGCTCATAAATTTTCTCCCAATGCAGCACCGCTGCTGCCAAGTGTGCCTTAGGACCAAATTTACTCATGTCCGAGTTCCAGCCAAAAGCATAGACACCCTTTTGCTGCGCAGCCTGCACCACTGCCGGTGAGTCGGTGTTCTGCATCAACACATCGGCTTTTTGTGCAATCAGCGCTAACGCCGCTTCACGTTCCTTGCCCGGGTTAAACCAGGTATTTGCCCAAATCACTTTGGTTTTCACCTTAGGATTGACACTTTGTGCACCTAAGGTATAGGCGTTGATGTTACGTACCACTTCAGGAATCGGAAAAGATGCGACCACACCGATGGTGTCGGTTTGAGTCTTTTGTCCTGCCACGACACCCAGCATATAAGCACCTTCATAAGTACGCGTTTCATATACACCCAGGTTTTTAGCTTGTTTATAGCCGGTTGCATGCATGAATACGGTATTTGGAAACTGCTTGGCGACTTTTTCCATCGCGTTCATATAGCCGAATGAGGTACCAAAAATGACCTTATTGCCTTGCTGGGCAAGATTGCGGACCACTCGTTCTGCATCTGCAGTTTCGGGTACATTTTCAATAAATGTGGTTTGATATTTACCAGCCAGTGCTTTATCTGCCTTTATACGGCCTTGTTCATGCGAATAAGACCAGCCGTGGTCACTGGTGGGTCCCAAATAGATAAAAGCCGCTTTTTCTTTGGCGTGAGACTGACCTGGAATCAGTACGGCTAAACTGCCCAAAACCAGAAAGGCGTTCCCGAAAGTGTTCTTTTTTAAATTCATTGATGCAACTCCATCTATATTTGTTCAAAGAGAATGTTTATAAAAATATTTAAAATCGGTTTGAGTGAAGCAATTAATATTCCAACTGAATAAAAATGAATATTTTTGCGTTAAATATTTAAAAATCTTTTATTAAATTTAAATCGACTTAAAAACAGAAAAGCATAAAAATAACAATGCATAAAAAAATTTGATTATTTTCTCGACCAAAAACCATTTTGCAATTGGGCTATTTCATCTTCCAGTTCAGGCACTGGACCAATCAGTTCCACCTCTTTTTGGCAATGGGAAAATACATAGGCTGAAGACACGTTCATCGTCGGGTTTTCATCATGATTGCCGGTACAGGCCAGTAGTTTTTCTTCGGTCATGCCATACACCACACGGCCGATATTGGCCCAATAAATCGTGCCAGAGCACATGCAGCAAGGCTCTACTGCAGTATATAAAGTACATTGCCATAAATATTCAGGCGGATAGTTGGTGGCTGCAATACGTGCCAAGGTGGATTCGGCATGGTTCACGGTATCAATATTACATTGGGTCAAAAGTACCGTTTCATGATCCGGAGCCACCAGAACTGCACCAAAAGGATGATGCCCTAAACTGATGGCACGTTTACCCACCTCATTGGAAAGTTTCAGGAATTTAATGATCTGCGCTTGGCTAGGACTATTCATCATGGGTAATGCTCATTAATATAAATTTCACAGTGTGCTTAAAATAAAAAAGCACCTGCTATATAAAGGTGCTTTTTTAAAATATTTAAACGATATAGCGTTTACTTAATCCCCACTCGGCCAATATACGGCGGTAAGTGGTAGATGAACGATCTGCTTCAAAATGGGCTTCCATACTAATATCCAGGGGCAATTCTTCCGGTTTTTGGCTTTCCACCATCTCCTGATCTTCTGCAAAAATTTGTGCATTAAAATCATACACTGCCTGTAAATCTCCAGTGGTATCGAAGTTACGGGTCAGCGGCACAAATAGTCGGGTTTTATTATGGGAAACCGGACAGCACGCATTTAAAATTTTTAAAATGCCATCATTGGGGAAATACACTTTCAATGTCGCAGAAAATGGTGGATAAACATCAAATTCACGAGTCCACATAAAACCTTCCGGCTCTAAATGTTGTAGACCATGCGGATAGTTACTGACATTGGAAATATAAATGCTTTTTAAACCGTAGTCTGTACGTTCGGTATGGTACTTCGGCACTACCTGGTTTTCACGGTCTGCAAATGCCTGATGATGCACCCAGGCAAAGTGTGCAACATCAATAAAGCCTTCCAGTTGACGGCCACTGGAACCATTAATATCCACAAATGGTGGCAAAATGGCCTGATGACCTTCTGCATCCCAGGTTTCCAGCACCGGGAAATTCGTCTCGCTTTGATCACGGTTAAATAGGCTGGTCCAAATCAGGCCATATTTTTTTACCACAGGAAATTTGGTCAGGCTGAAACGCTCAGAGATTTTTGTCAGTTCTGGCTGGGCCGGAATTTTCGAGCATTTGCCTTCGGTATTGTAATGTAGCCCATGATAAGGACAGACCAGTTCTTCCCCTTGTACCCAGCCTTTGGTTAGTGGGACACCACGATGCGGACAGATATCCCGGGCCAAATGGATTTGACCGCTTTCGGTTTTATACAGCGCCATTTTCACATCGAGCAATATGACTTGCTGTGGTGTGCTACTGACGTCCTGAATACGTGCAACCGGATACCAGTGCTTCGCCAAAATATTCCAGTCAGATGGATCAAATACACTACCATGTGGTTGAGTAAATAGATTAAGTACTGGTATGGCGTTCATATAAAATCCTTCTTTTCAATTTCGTGGCCAAGCCTTTTTCAAGGTCAAAATACTGACCTTTTGCTTTAACTTGTATTTGAAATTAAATGAATTTTTAGCATTCTGTCTATTAGAATGTTTCGTACTTATTATTCTAAAAATTAGAACACTAAGGTGGATTGAAATGTTCTTGCAGACTAAAAATGTGAATTTGGCATAGAACTCGCATAGTCAGAACCATCATGCGCTATAAAAAAGACAGTTAGGCAAACTTGCCTCAAGACTTATATGAATACACCCTTTTCACGTTTTTCCGAATATTTTATTGCGGTTGCCAAAACTGGCAGCCTGCGCAAGGCAGCCGATCAGCTGTTTATTTCAGTTTCTGCGGTACATCGTCAAATTGCACTGGCTGAAGAAGATTTGGGCATCATCTTGTTTGAGCGTTTGCCGAATGGCTTAAAGCTGACTCTGGCAGGTGAATTGCTCTATGCCGACCTGCTGAAATGGCAAAAGGAGTTTCAGCATACCCGTATCCGCTTTGATGAAATTCAGGGGCTGAATCGGGGCACCATCGAATTTGGCCTGATTTCGGCTTTAAGCGATGGTTTTATCATGCAATCCATACAGTACATGTATGAGAATTATCCCTGGATTCATTTTAATATTCGGGTGGCAGACAGTGAAATTATTGCCAAAAAGATTATGGATGCCGAACTGGATTTTGGATTAATTTTAAATCCCAAAGCGCATCATCATCTGGAAGTGATCCATTTTCTGGAATTACCGGTCGGTTTTGTCATGAGTAATGATCATCCGCTGGTTCACGCTAAAAAAATCTATTTTTCCGATACTTTAGGCGATAACCACTTTATTCCGTCGGAACCACTGATTATTCATGATTATGTACAGGCCCTGTATAAGCACCATCAATTTATTCCGGCCAGAAAAACCGAATCTAATGATATTCGGCTGATGAATGCCCTGATCCAGAAAAATTTAGGCATAGGCATTTTAAGTTTTTTAGATGTCTTGCCCTATCTGGAACGTAAAGAGTTGGTATTCAAGCCGATTCTGGAAAAAGGTCTGCATCCACTGACCATTGCTCTTTGTGTTGCTCCGAAACGGCAAATTTCCAGAGCATCGCAGTTAATGATCAAGCATATCAGTGAACAGATGGAAGCGCTAAAACAGCAAGTTCCTGTACTCTCAGCCTAAAATATATCAGTTGGTATAACTCTTGCTTTTTTAAATGAAATTTCACTGATTAAGGCAATGTTATGTCAACAATCTGGATTAAACATCCACTGGCAATTTTTACTGGCAATCAAAGTGATGCACGCGGTGGTCTGGTCATTCAATCGGGAAAAATTGTTGAACTGGTGGCGTTAGGACAAACACCCATTACGCCCTTTGATGAAACATTTGATGCCAAGAATCTGGTGATTTTGCCTGGACTGATCAATAGCCATCATCATTTCTATCAAACCTTGACCCGTGCCTGGGCACCTGTGGTGAATGCGCCGCTTTTCCCCTGGCTTAAAACGCTGTATCCGGTATGGGCCAAGCTAAATTCGGAACAGCTCTATTTGGCGACGCAAGTGGCTTTGGCTGAATTATTGATGTCCGGCTGTACTTTTGCGGCAGATCACCATTATTTATTTCCCCAGCAACTGCATGATGCGATTGATATTCAGGTACAGGCTGCACAAAGTTTAGGTATCCGGGTCATGCTGACCCGCGGTTCGATGAGTCTGGGTGAAGATCAGGGCGGTCTGCCACCGCAGCACACGGTACAGGATATGCAAACCATCTTGCTCGATTCGGAAAGGCTGATTTCGAAATATCATGACCGTAGTGCAGATGCGATGGTGAATATTGCCCTTGCACCCTGTTCTCCTTTTTCGGTCACGCAGGAAATTATGCGTGAAAGTGCCCAACTGGCGCAGCAGCATGATGTGCGGCTGCATACCCATCTGGCGGAAACTCTGGATGAAGAAAACTTTTGTCTGGAAAAATTTGGCATGCGCACAGTTGATTATCTGGACAGTGTTGGCTGGTTGAATCATCGTACCTGGCTCGCACATGGTATTCATTTCAATGCCGATGAGATTCGCCGTTTAGGTGCAGCGCAGGTCGGCATCTGTCATTGCCCGCATTCCAATATGCGTCTGGCTTCCGGGATTTGTCCGACTATAGATTTAATCCAGGCCGGCGCAAAAATTGGTTTGGGTGTGGACGGTTCAGCCTCCGGAGATGCATCCAATTTAATTCTGGAAGCGCGTCAGGCCATGTATCTGCAACGTCTGAAATATGGTGCTGAAATGATTACTCCTGAACTGGCCTTGAGTTGGGTGACCAAAGGTTCAGCACAATTGCTGGGTCGAGATCAGCATTTGGGGGAAATTGCCCCTGACTTTCAGGCGGATTTGGCTTTTTATACACTAGATGACATCAAATTTTCAGGCAGTCATGATCCTGTTGCAGCGCTGCTGCTCTGTGGCGCAGACCGTGCAGAACATGTCATGGTTAAAGGCAAATGGGTGGTCAAAGATCAACAAATATTGGGTCTTGATATGGACAAGTTATTGGCTGAACATCGTCAGGCCGCAAAAGATTTATTAGCTGCTTAAACCATGAACTCTATGTATCTTAGTCGTTGAACTGAGGGCTAAGATACAACTTGTAATTTCAATCGAACTAGGCCCAAATCACCAGTATGGCGGCAATCACCACCAGTAATAATCCCCAGTGCTCTGCTTTGGCCAGTTTTTCCTTAAAGAAATAAGCAGAAATGAGCAAGCTAAACAGGATTTCAATCTGTCCCAGTGTTTTGACAATCGCGACAGATTGCATGCTCATGGCGGTAAACCAGCCCAAGGAAGCGATAAAACTGCAGGCACTGACTTTAAAAGTCAGGCCTATTCTTGCCCACATCGCCTTTAAGGTTTGACGACTCAATAAACTTAAATAGATCAGCATACTGAGACATTGAAAGCCAATAATACTGACCAATACCCATGCAGCCCGATGAATAAATGGCAGTTGCGGCAATTCCAGGCTGGCTTCACGTACCAATAAAGAGGTAAGGGCAAAACATAGTCCACTGCCAATTCCAATCAATAAGGTCGGCAGGGAAAGTTTTTCTGCTCTTGGCCCTTTACTGAGTAAAAATACGGCAAGGCCACCCAGGGCAACTCCAAACCACGCCAGTAAACTTAACTGATCGCTCAATAATGAAGCACCTATCAGCGCAGCCAAAATGGCTTCACTTTTCGCCAGTCCCACCCCAATCGCATAATTTTTCTGTTTAAAAAGCTGCACCATCAAGGCTGTTGCCGCAATCTGACTGATCCCGGCAATCACAATATAAATCCAGAACCTTGGAGTAAAAGTAATGGCAGTCCGGATAGGCTGGTAATGATATAAACCTGTCAGGTAAATGAGGGCAAAAGGAAAACCGAAAAGAAAACGCGCCAGAGTCACGCCATAGACATCTACAGTGGTACTGAGCTGCTTTTGAAACGCATTACGCCAAGCCTGCATAAATGCAGCCATAAGGGTAAAGAGAATCCATGTAGATGCCATCACTTGACCTGTTTTTAAGCGTTAAAGTGCAGTAATGTACTCCTTCAGCACTGAATTGACGAATCTTTTTCCATGAAAATGGTTATTTTTCCCAAGCACGTTGAGTCATTTTTTATAATAAAAAACCCTTCATCACGAAGGGTTTATAAGCGGAAAAACTTAGCCCGATAATTAATCTAACGGATTACCAATAATATTGCTGATAATGCCTTTCATAATATGTAGCCCCTGTTCCTTTCTTAATTCTTCATACCATTCTTTGGTTACCACTTCATCTTTCATATGGGTGACATCACAGCGTTTTCGTGCGCGTAGTACCAGCTCATTGGCGCGTTCATTACGTTTATTTTGATAACGCTTTAAAGCATCCTGTAAACCCAAGGTATTAATTTGCAAGGCACGAGCCAAATAAATCGCATCCTCCATGGCCTGGCAGCCGCCCTGACCAATATCCGGCGTGGTACTGTGTGCTGCGTCACCAACAATCACCACACGGCCTTGATAAAATTGGGTAAAAGGCTCAATGTCATGAATTTCTACACGGTTGGTTTTTTGTTCATCCAGTGCATCAATCAAGTGCTGAACCGGTGCACACCAGCCATTAAAATATTGTTTCAGTAAAGTTTTATATTCTGCTTTATTGTTTTCTAAACCTACCGGTAACGGCACATCAAAAAAGAAATAGAATTTTCCATCTGCAACAGGCATCAGCGAAACACGTTTACCCTCACCAACAAAAGTTGTCCACTGGTCTGCCGGAGAAAGATCATCACTAATTTCGACCAAGCCATTCCAGTTGACATAACCCGCATAACGACGTGAAACCTGTTCACCCAGCACATAAGCACGCGTAATCGAGTGGGTTCCGTCGGCACCAATCAACAATTCGGTTTTAATTTCGCTACCATCGGCAAATTGAACAAGTACACCATCCCTCTGTTCTTGCAGCGCAACCATTTTTTTGCCAAGTTGGATATTTTCACGGCCAAACTCATCCATCAACATATTTTGCAAGTCGGCACGTGCCACCGGATACGGACGTTGTCCGACCTCTTCAATCAAGGGCAATAAACTGAACTGGGTCATGGTATCGCCCGTCAAGCCATCCATATACGCCAGCTGATCCATCTGACCGCCTAACTTAGCAACCTGTTCAGTCAGCCCCAGGTAATTCAAACACTTCACACCATTGGACCAAAGCGAGATGGCTGCGCCGACAGGTAAAATTTGTTCTGCTTGCTCATAGATGGTGACCTGATGCCCAAACTTTTTTAGTGCAATTCCCGTGGTCAATCCGCCCATGCCTGCACCAATAATTGTAATCTTCATCTATTTTCTCCTCTGAATATATTGTTTCTGCTCCTTAAAAAGCTAAAAGCGTGCCATTTTCAAAAAAACATGCACCGATTTTTTTCAAAAGTTGGCACAAGCTGTGCATCAACATGGATGTAAACATGAGTTTTTATAAGGCTTTAACTTAGATTTTGGCTGTTTATAAAAATTAATATTCACGTTATTCATAATTTGAATGGAAAATGACTATGGCAACATTAATTGCACCTATTTTTGATATTCCTATGCATCTACAACAGCTGACTAACTTGGCTGATAGCCGAATTGGCGCAGAAGTACTTGAATGTTCAGATGATTTTTTTGCTGAAGCAAATCGAATGCTGCAATTTGATGCCCCCATTTTTGTGGAAGACAAATTTGATGATCATGGCAAATGGATGGATGGATGGGAAACTCGCCGTAAACGTCATGCCGGTTATGACTGGGCCATTGTTCAGCTTGGCGTAGCGGGAACCATTCAGGCGCTGGATATTGATACCACTTTTTTTACCGGCAACTATCCGGCATCGGCGGCGGTCGAAGCCTGTTATGCACCAAATGGTGACTTAAGCACTGCCACCTGGCACTCAATTTTACCAAATAGTAAATTAGGTCCCGGACAGCATCATATTTTTGAGGTTTGTTCAGAGCAGGTATTCAGCCATGTGCGCTTAAATATTTTCCCGGATGGCGGTGTAGCACGTTTTAAAGTGTATGGTGAAGTTAAGATTCAGATTCAGGATAGTGACCAGGTACTGGATCTGTTGGCCCTGGAAAATGGCGGTCGGGTCATTGCTTATAGCGATGCACATTTCGGGCATCCGCGTAACCTGATTAATCCAGGTCGTGGCATAAATATGGGTGATGGCTGGGAAACCAAACGCCGACGTGAACCCGGTTTTGACTGGTGCATTCTGGCTTTGGGCCAAAGTGGTTCAATTGAAAAAATTGATATTGATACGGCGCATTTTAAAGGCAACTACCCTGCACAAGTTTCTATACAGGCGATTTATATCGAAGATGCGACCGATCAGCAACTGATTCCGCAAAGCATGTTCTGGCCGTATCTTTTAGAAGCACACGATATGCAAATGGATCATATTCACAGCTTTGTAGAGGAAGTTTTACAGCACGAGAAAATATCGCATATTCGCGTGAACATGATTCCGGATGGTGGGATTAGTCGTATCCGTTTATGGGGAAAAACTGCAAGATAAATGTGAATATTATGATAATACCGACTCTAAAAATTCAGCCTTTAACTGCAACAAACTTTGCGCCTTTTGGTGAAGTTATTGCCTGTCAAAGCAACGATTTTTTTTATATTAATGAGCAGCAGACTGAACGTTATCATGCGCTGGCGGAAGTGGAAACCGATGCAAAAGTTGGGTTGAGTATTTTCAAAAATATTCAATCCACCCAAGTGCCTTTTGAAATTTCCATGCTAGAAAGGCATCCGCTAGGCTCACAGGCCTTTATTCCTATGCAGGGTCAAGCTTTTTTGATTGTTGTTGCACCAGCGTTAGATGCTGAAAAGCCCGATCTGAATCAAGTTCAAGCCTTTATCAGCGATGGTTCACAAGGGGTCAATTACCATGCCGGTACATGGCACCATCCTTTATTGACACTGGAAGCACCCAGTGATTTTGTAGTGATTGACCGGATTGGAACTGGTCCAAACTGCGATATTTATTCTTTTGCACATCTCATTTCCATAGCGTATTAAAGCAATAAAAAAGCCCTTGAAAACAAGGGCTTTTAACATAGTTCTGTAATATGTTTACTTAGAAATGATATTTCACTAAAGCACTCACGTTATTTTCATCTGCATTTGGAATGCCAAATTTGTTGTTCCATATTGAGTGTTCGATGCCCAGATACAAATTCGTAGTTGGAGAAATGTGTTTACCTACATTCCATTTCCACTGTGTGGTCCAGTTCATTTCGCTATCATGATCATCTTCTTCTGTAGACCAATCCAGGAAGCCATCAACCAAAAAATCTTCAGTTCCCAGTTTAAATGGAACACCATAGGTCAGGGTTAACTGGTAGTCATCATCCATATTTTCATTATTTACACGATACAGGTTGATGCTAGCATAACGGAAATATGGAATATTCAGATCAAAACCCACCCCATACAAGAAGTTATCAAAACCTTCTCCACCTTCCCAAGTTGTTGAAACCAAAACATCTTTTACCGGACCAAAAGCAAGTTTCTGACCAGTGACTTCACCCAGACTTAAACGGGGTGACAATTCAAAATAACTTGATTTGCCGTCATCAGCACCGCGCATACGGTCAATAAAGAAGAATACATCTGCATATTTAATTTTTGCAGCATATTCAACAGTTAAAGTGGTTTGCTTTTCGTTTACTACTTCATAGTTTTCACCATAAAGACCACTCAGGCTGAAATCTTGCCAGATCGGTTGTGCTTGTGCCGATACCGCACCGAATGCGAGTAATGTTGCAACAGTAACTTGAGTGAATTTCATAAATAAGGTACCCCAATGAAAATTAAAAAATCACATATTAAGTCAAGCAAAAATGAAGCCAACTTTTTTAATTTTTGATAAAAAAAACCTATGACTGGCATAGGTTTTTTGAAGATGGAAATATTAATGCAATGTTTCTGGAATGTTCTTTGGAGCCTCGGCATGTCCAGGTTTGAACAGGCTCAGATGATTAAAAAGCAGGTTTAAAATAATCGCCATCAGGCAGGTAGAACTGATGCCTGAATGAAACAGGGTTTGAATCCATTTCGGAAAATTTGCATAGAAAGAATGATCAATGATCGGAATCATCCCGGCTGCAATGGCAGTCGCGACAATAATCAGGTTTTTTTGCTCGTTATAATCAATTTTCGCCAAGGTACGAATACCACTTGCAGCTACTGTTCCAAATAGCACCAGACCTGCACCACCAAGTACCGGTACGGGAATTGCTGCAATTAAACGCCCCATAATTGGTAATAAACCCAGTACCACTAAAATCATGCCGCCAGCTGCAACTACAAAACGACTTTTGATGCCGGTAATTGCGACTAAGCCAACGTTTTGGGCAAAGGCACTTTGCATAAATGATCCAAAGATGGGTGCCACCGCACTGGATAACATATCCGCCCGTAAACCATTGGAAATACGTTCTGAATCTACCTTGGTTCCCACAATTTCGCCCACAGCAATAATATCTGCCGTGGTTTCGGTCATGATCACCAGAGTCACAATCAGCATGGAAATAATGGCCGTCAGTTCAAAAGTAGGCATGCCAAAAGCAAACAGGCTTGGAAACTGCACCCATGCACCATTGCCGACTTTACTAAAATCGCCAAAGCCCATCAGATAAGCCAGTACTGAGCCCATCACAATAGCTAAAAGAATAGATAAACGGCGAATTGAAGCATTCTTGGTCAGGTTCAAACAGATCACAATGCCCAGCGTCAATAGTGCCAACCCAATATTTTCCACACTTCCCCATTCCGGTGCATTCTTATTGCCGCCCATCATCCAGCGAACAGCAACAGGCAAGAGTGATAAGCCAATAATCGTAATCACACAACCCGTTACTACAGGTGGGAAAAAGCGAATAATTCTGGAAAAATAGGGAGCCAGAAAGAAACCAATCAGCGAGGCAATAATCACCGCGCCATAAACGGCAGATAAACCACCGCCTGTGGTCACAATTGCGACCATCGTCGCCACACCGGCAAAGGAAACGCCTTGTACCAGCGGCAATTTGGCTCCAATATATTTTACGCCTATGGTTTGCAGTATTGTTGCCAGACCTCCGACAAATAAGGCAGCAGCAATTAACAAACCAATGTGCTGCGCAGATAAACCCGCTGCTGTACCCACAATTAATGGTGGCGCGATAATTCCGCCATACATGGTTAATACATGTTGTAAGCCGTATGCTGCACTTTTTCCTGCGCCTAAATATTCATGTTCTGGTGAAATGGTTTTGCTTTCTTCAGTCATTCTTTTTCTTCCTTAAAATCAAAAAATTAAATTAGCTTCCGCGATATGTGGAGTACGCAAATGGGCTAATCAGTAAAGGAATGTGATAATGCTGTGACGCATCTTTGACATAGAAATGGATTAGGGCTTTAGGAAAAAAAGTTTCCTGTCCCAAAGCATCAAAATAAGCAGAAGTCGCGAATTCCAGGCTATATGCACCACTATTGAATTCAGTTAAACCGAAATCAGTCACTCGGCCATCGGCATTGGTACTTGCTTCACCGAGTAAGCTGCCCTCTGCATCGAATAATTTAATCAGCACATTGGCTGCCGGCTTACCTAGGTTAGTATCTAAAATATGTGAACTAATCATGCTTGCAGCTCCTGAGCTAATCTGTGTAAGGCAATTTCAGCCAGTTGATGATGGACAATGCGCTTTTCAGTTTCAGGATCATTTAAAAGACGGTATTTCAGGGCTTGAAGAACTTCTTCACTGTTTAGACCGAATGCTTTAATCAGGAAGATGTAGCCATATTTCTTTTCATAGGCGATATTGCCCTTGAGTAAAGCCAGTTGGGTTTCTTCATCTGGGCTAATAGCGGACTGTTCACGATTTGAAAAGTTTTTCTCGACTTCGCTCAATTCAGCCTGCGCTTTTTTTTCGCCTATGCGTGGATGTTTGGCTAAAGCCGTTTTGATTTCATCCCAAGTCCAAGTCTTTGCTTGTTGTTTTGCAAAGTCGATAGCCTCTTCAACCGAGGCATAAGGACGATTCGCTGAAAGCTGTTCCGCCCAGCTCGGTATTTGCACACAGTGCGCTAAAAAGGTAATAGCACCTTGTTGAGATGCTTTATTAAATTCAACGAGTTGCACTATTAAATCGCCTAAAATATTGAATGTTTGTTCAAAAGTAATTTTGCAATATCAGTGCCAAACTTTGATTTTCTGCATTTTTTATAAATGGGATAAATAAAAAAAGAGAAGCTAAACTTCTCTTTTTAAAAAAATTTATATCTTATAAAGCATGGTTTTTATACCAGTGTTCAGCGATATCGCCACGGCGGCAAATCCAGACATTGTCGTGACTTTGAATATAATCGAGGAACTTTTGTAGTGCCTTAAAGCGTCCTGGACGCCCTAAAATACGACAATGCATGCCGACCGATAGCATTTTAGGTTCAGTTTCACCTTCTGCATACAGCACATCAAAGGCATCTTTTAAGTATTGATAGAACTGTTCCCCACTGTTGAAACCGCCCGGTGAGCTGAATTTCATATCATTACTCTCTAAGGTATAGGGAATGATTAAATGTGGACGTGTTGCACCATTTTTATCAGTCAGGCTGCTCCAAAATGGCAAGTCGTCGCCATAGTAGTCACAGTCGTATTTAATCTGCGGAAATTCAGCCAGTAATTTGCGGGTATTCGGGCTATCGCGACCGGTATACCAGCCGATTGGCGCTTTACCAAACAGTGCCTCCAGTACACTTATGGCCTGATCCATATGCTGACGTTCAAGCTCGATGGGCATGTCCTGATAATGCAGCCAGCGCTGTCCATGAGAAACCACGTCATAATTGGCTTCTTTAATCGCTTCGACAATGTAGGGATTACGTACTAATGCCATGCCCACGCCAAAAATGGTCATGGGTAAATTGCGCTTTTTAAACTCGTTATGAATACGCCAAAAACCTGCACGTGAGCCGTATTCATACATGGAATCCATCGACATATGTTTGGCTGGAAAGCTTGCTGCCCCGATAATCTCGGAAAGGAACTGTTCCGAGCCTGCATCGCCATGTTCAACGTGATTTTCCCCGCCTTCTTCATAGTTCAATACAAATTGAACCGCGACACGAGCGCTATTTGGCCATTCTACTTTGGGTGGTTCACCATGATAGCCAATTAAGTCCCGTGAATATGGCTGGCTTCTAATTTGATCTATGAGTTCTTGTCCGCGTAGATATGTTGTTGGCACGTTTAATCCCTGATGTGTTATATCAAACAGTAAAATTGATTAAGCGTAACAAGCAATTTATGCGCCAAAAAGATTCATTTTAAATATTAATTATCTTTGCCTTTAACTATATTCACTACGCTAGAAAGTTGATCTAATCCATCAAAAGTATTTGGAATTTTATCATCCGAAGATACTAAGGGCGAAAAAATTACGCTTTCAAATTTTTCAAATCCTTCAGGAGGTTTGGCTTTCAATTCTGCAGCATATTCCGCATAACTTTGAATAAAACGACATAAGGTCATCCGCAAATCAAGTTGTAGAAGCTGAGATTGAACAGAGCGCATAGTTTGTAGAATAATTTTAAAGAAATATAAAAGTAAAAATATTAATAATGTAAATGGGATTGTTATTGCAAGTAATGTTGGAATATCAATAACTTTACTAATTTGAATAATTGATTTTATAGAATGTAATTCATATGCGAATGTACCGAATATTACACATCCTATTAAAGCTAATCCTATTCTAGACCACCATAATTCATTTTCTTTTTTTACATGTAATTTATTGAAGCCTTCAAAAATACCAACAAAATTAAAAGCATCTTTGTATGACTCTAATGATTTTTCAAGCCTAGTTACTTCAGCTTCTTTATCTGATAATGATTTATCCCAATTGCTAAGTGTCTCTTCTATTGCATTAAATTTTTCAATAGTAGTATTTAAATTTTTTAACCCGCTTGTATTTAAAATTTCTTGTAAAATTTTGAAGGGTATATCTCTATCAGCAAATTTTAAATACCTCGCATATATAGGGTGATCTTTAAAATATTCACTAATAAATTGACTCAAACTATTAACTTCAAAACCAATCGATTGATGTAATCCTCCAATTCTAAATTGAAGTTCACTAAGATAAATGTAAAATAAGTTTAAACTTAAACTAAATATTTCTTCTAAGTCATCGTTACTTTTAGTCTCATCATATTTATAAATTAGTTTTCGAATTACTTCCGGGAAATTTGATACAGGTTGTGCGCGAGTATATGAAGTGAGATCATCGAAATTCGACAAATCAATATTTATATTAAAAATTATTTTGGCAGTCTGTATGTAGGATGCAAAATTATTAATTGTTTCTGAATAGTTTTCAGGACTCTTTTTGACTTTATCTGCTAATAATATAACCTCTTCAAAAGCATGTTTAAATTCTCTACTTTCAAATTTAAAAGTCATTATTTCCCCAATATTTAATTATTCATTTTTATTAAATCATCACGTATTTTAATAAAATTTGCAATAAAATCTTCCTCTTGACGGTCTCCCAAAGGGAGAAGTAACTTTTCCAAAATTTGTTTAAATAATGAAAATTCCCTCTCCTTTAAGGAGAGGTTTAAATAGTAGTTAAAACAAAAAATACCGCTGTGCCATCGGCAATACATCCGCAGGCTCACAGGTCAAATGTACCCCATCAGCACGAACTTCATAAGTTTCCGGATGCACTTCCATCACCGGACAGTAATTATTATGTTTCATATCCTGCTTAGTGATCTGACGCGTGTCTTTACATGGTGAGATCAGCTTTTTTAAAGCTAATTTTTCATGCACGCCATCATCAATTGCGAATTGTGACAGGAAAGTAATACAGGTGTTATGCACCCCACGCGGATAAGCACCAAACATTGGACGGTAATGCACAGGCTGTGGTGTTGGAATAGAAGCATTAATATCGCCCATAGGCGCTGCCGCAATCATTCCACCTTTAATGATCATGGACGGTTTAACACCGAAAAATGCCGGTTTCCAGAGGACTAAATCGGCCAGTTTACCTTCTTCGACCGAACCAATTTCGTGACTTAAACCATGGGTAATTGCAGGGTTAATGGTGTATTTGGCGATATAACGTTTGACCCGGTTATTGTCTTTATAGACTGTATCACCGTCTAAAGGCCCGCGTTGTACCTTCATTTTATGTGCGGTTTGCCAAGTACGTAGAATCACCTCACCGACACGCCCCATGGCCTGCGAGTCTGATGACATCATGGCAATTGCACCCATATCCTGCAAAATATCTTCCGCAGCAATAGTTTCACGGCGAATACGGCTTTCCGCAAATGCCACATCTTCAGCAATGGATGGATCTAAGTGATGACAGACCATTAACATATCCAGATGTTCATCAATGGTATTGATGGTATATGGACGGGTCGGATTGGTTGAAGATGGCAATACGTTGGCCTGACCAATGGCTTTTAAAATATCAGGTGCATGTCCACCGCCTGCACCTTCAGTATGATAAGTATGGATGGTTCTGTTTTTAAAAGCCGCCAAAGTTTCTTCTAGAAAGCCACTTTCGTTTAGTGTGTCTGTATGAATGGCAACTTGCACATCGAACTGATCGGCCACAGTTAAGCAATTATCAATGGCTGCTGGTGTTGAGCCCCAATCTTCATGCAGCTTTAATCCAACAACACCGGCTTTAATCTGCTCTGCAATCGGTTCAGGCTGGCTTAAATTCCCTTTACCCAATAGACCAATATTCATCGGCAAATCATCTATGGCTTGTAGCATGGTAGATATGTGCCATGGACCCGGTGTTACTGTAGTCGCTGATGTTCCTGCTGCAGGACCTGTACCGCCACCAATCATGGTAGTAATACCTGACATCATGGCTGTTTCTACCTGTTGCGGACAGATCCAGTGAATATGGGTATCCACCCCGCCTGCAGTGAGAATTTGGCCTTCACCGGCAATCACTTCAGTTGCAGCTCCAAGCGGAATTGAAATATCTGGTTGAATATCCGGATTACCAGCCTTGCCAATTTTCCAGATTCGGCCATTTTTCAAGCCGACATCGGCTTTGACAATACCCCACCAGTCAATAATCAGTGCATTTGTAATGACAGTGTCAGCCACTTCAGATGACAAAAGCTGTGATTGGCCCATGCCATCACGAATTACTTTTCCGCCACCAAATTTGACTTCTTCACCATAAGTGGTGAAGTCCTGTTCAACTTCAATAAATAATTCGGTATCAGCTAGACGGACCCGATCCCCGACTGTCGGTCCAAACATTTCGGCATAAGCACGACGTGACATTTTCATGATTTATAAACCTTTATAATTCTGATGCAATTTTTATGAATCGAGCTTACCCATTACCCGGCCTGCAAAACCGTAAGCTTCACGCTTACCAGCAAGTGCCACCAATTCCACATTACGCTTTTGACCCGGTTCAAAACGGATGGCGGTCCCCGCTGCAATATTTAAGCGGAAACCCTTGGCTTGCTTACGGTCAAACTGCAAAGCGTCATTCGCTTCGGCAAAGTGAAAATGTGAGCCGACCTGAATAGGACGGTCGCCGATATTGGCCACGGTCATCTTTAAGGTTTCACGCCCGACATTCATTTCAATGTCGCTCTCTGGTGTAAAAATTTCCCCAGGAATCATATGCCGCTCCTAAACAATCGGTTGATGAACAGTGACCAGCTTTGAGCCATCCGGAAATGTCGCTTCGACCTGGACTTCAGCAATCATTTCAGCAATGCCATCCATCACATCATCACGGGATAGCAATGTCGTGCCGTAATGCATTAATTCACTCACCGTCATGCCGTCACGGGCACCTTCAAGTAATGCCGCGGAAATATAGGCAATCGCTTCGGGATAGTTCAGCTTTAAACCGCGTGCTTTACGACGTTCCGCCACCAAGCCTGCTGTGAAAATCAGCATTTTGTCTTTTTCTGTTGGATTGAGTTCCATATCTCTTTCCTAATTCATATCAATGTATTGAATGCAAAATGTGTGCAAGATTCGATATTTGGTGTTCTCCCTCCCTTTGGGATGAGAGGCAATGTCCCGCAAGAGAGGGAGGGTTTTAATAAATGTTTAATTACCTCTCCCTAACCCTCTCCTACAAGGAGAGGAAATAAAAGGATTATGTCCGCCAAATTCTTGGAAATGCTTCATCCAGATCGAACCAGTAGCGTCTTAATCGAGCACGTATGGCTGCAAAACCATCATGACAGTGACGTACATCATCGCCTAAGAATCGGGCACAAATGACATCACCCAATACGGTTAAAGTAATCGGTACATCCATGCGCATGATCAGTTCGCGAGTCAAATCAATATGTGCTTCCAGATGAACACTTGCACGATATTTTTCAGGCGGTACAGCCCAAAAACTGCCCATCACTGCATGGCCATTCATGCCTAAACAGGAACTCAGCCAGCGGTCATTGCCCTTAAAATTTAAGCTATCGGCAACCAGAAGCCTGTCATTCCGCCACAGCTGAAACCGGTTTTGATAAGCTCCCTGTACAAACTGTTCATCACGTGCCTGCCGCCCGATCACCAGCATGTCCCAACCAATAAAGCTGGCTGCAGCATCCAAATGGACAATTGTTTCAGAACTGGCATTAGCACCATCAAACAGCATGGTTTCCTGAGGTAACCATTCGAAAACAGCATTTTCATTTAATCGGATATGAATGTGCTGAAAGGCCTGCTTACCATTGGTTCGATACCATTTTCCGGCACCCGGCGTGGTCACCAAGGCATGCGCGTTGGCATCCACCTGCATGTCGAAAGTCAGATGATCCCCACCGGCTATACCTGCTGGCGGATGCACGATAATGGCATGACAGATGCCATTGGTTTCAGGCCATAGCATTTTCTGAATGCGTACCGGACCATGATGCTTGCGATGCTGCAAAATAGTCCGCGCAGTCTGCTGCTGGGCCTGAAAACCCATTTCCAAACGTGCATACCATAAATTCTGGTTCATGCTTCTTTCTGCAAGGTCATGCATCAAACAATCAACTCAGCATCAAAATTATTGAACAGCATTAAGCCAGACCAATCACGGCGACAACCGCTGCCAGAGCGCCAATCATTTGCTTGCCATAAGGCACATATTTATTCACGAATGCACCCAGAGCTAAGCCGATGCCATAGATCAATGCCATCGCTAAAACCATGCCCATAATCAGTAAAGATACATGTCCAGCTTGACCAAGTTCGCTGCCATGCGCTACGCCGTGGAAGCTGGCTAAAAGTACCGCTGTCACAGGTAAAACCTTGTTGGATTTGCTCCATAAAGCCACAGCTACAAGTAGCAGTGAAGCAATAATGCCTAACTCCGCCAGTGAGGTGGATAGCATGCCTTCAGCACCCAGCATAAAGCCTGCGATCATGGCTGCTGCCAGACCCAGCAGACCTGTAATTTTCCAGCGCTGATTTGCAGTCCACATCAATACCCCAAAAGCAATTGCCATCATGAGATGATCTAAGCCGGTAAAAGGATGCATAAAGCCCGCCCAGAATCCGCTGTGGTGGTCGTGCCCCGGATGAGCCATTGCCAGCATTGGTAAAGTGGCAACGCCTGCGGCCAGTAATTGTTTAAGTAGACGCATAATGAATTTCCCCTTTAAGACTTAAATAAACCTTGTTTTTCGATAAAGCTGATAATGTCGTTCAAGCCATCTTGAGTTTTCATATTGGAAAATAAAAATGGTTTATCGCCACGCATACGCTTGGCATCCTGATCCATCACTTCAAGACTCGCTCCAACCATTGGCGCCAAATCCGTTTTATTGATAATCAGTAAGTCTGATTTGGTAATGCCCGGTCCGCCTTTACGCGGAATCTTTTCACCACCCGCCACGTCAATCACATACAGGGTTAAATCGGACAATTCAGGACTAAAGGTTGCAGCCAGGTTATCGCCACCACTTTCAATAATGATCAGCTCCAGACCATCAAACTTTTCACACAGATCATCAATCGCAGCCAGGTTAATGGAGGCATCTTCACGAATTGCGGTATGCGGACAGCCACCTGTTTCCACGCCAACGATACGTTCAGGTGACATGGCTTCATGACGGGTTAAAAAGTTCGAATCTTCCTTGGTGTAAATGTCATTGGTGACCACTGCCATGTTGTATTTTTCACGCAGCGCCAGACATAAATTCAAGGTTAAAGCGGTTTTTCCTGATCCGACTGGACCACCAATTCCCACGCGTAATGGACTACGTTCTGACATGTTGATTTCCTTTTTTTACATTTTCTTGGCACTATTTTTAACAGTGCTTTTCAATCTTTTTACTCATGTTCTGATCTGAAAATTAAGACCGGAATAAGCGTGAATACTGGGTTTCGTGCGACATGCTCAACATGGCATATTGCGGTAATGCACTGCTGATTTCGTGATCTTGCAAAGCCAATGCAGCCTGTACCGCTGCAGGCATATGCTGATGTAACTGCCATAAAATTCGCTGTCCGCTCATCTGCCCCAGCGGAATGGTTTTCACTGCTGCCAGCACCTGATTTTCCACTACGGTAAAACTGTAAGCCGTTAATACATCGGCAAGGTCTAAACCCAGCTCTCCGCATAAATGTGCATAAACCGGCACAAATCCCAGCTGCTTTTTCACACTTGGCGTTTGTTTCAATACATCTCTAATCCATGCATTCAAAGAAAATGCCAATTGTTGCGATTCAGCCAATAATTCTTTAGATTCACGGCTGGCACGATAGAATTCTGCCCAATACTGAAACCGTTCAGCATCATCAAAAGATTCAACCAGACGCTTGAGTAGCGGTAATTCAAAACGGACCAGCAGCATCTCCAGCACTTCATTAAAATAGCTCACGCAAGAGGCTTCATCGTGCAGCATGCCTTTTTCAATCGCGCTTTCTACCCCTTGCGAATAACAGTACGC
>NZ_DJDC01000109.1:0-2095 GCF_002430855.1 Acinetobacter sp. UBA5934
CCTGCAGCCAAGTTGTCTGGGCGAATCGTGGCCAGGTCACCCGCATGACGGCCAAATGGAGTACGCAATCCATCATAGATAAATGCATTTAACATAAGAAATTCCTTTTCGTTCGCTTAAACAGCTGCAATATGAAGTAAAGATAAGTTCAGTTGGGCACGACGTTTTAACCAAGGACTTGGGCGATAACGTTGATCACCGGTGTTGGCTAAAATGCGCTCTAAAATAAGCAGGATCCGTTTGGCACCGAGTACATCACCCCATGAGATTGGACCATGCGGGTAACCCAAGCCAAGCTTGACGGCTTTATCAATATCGGCTGCCGTGGCAATTTGCTGCTGTGCGATATCGCAAGCCAAGTTCACCACCATCGCCAAGACACGCTGCGCCACAAAGCCCACACTTTCGGCAATCACAGAGACACCATGATCATTTTTCGCAAATAATGCATGGGCTTGGTCGATATATGTTTTTTGAGTTGCGATCGATGGCATCAGGGTGCGATGCTTGGAAAAGTCAGTCAACATATCAATGCTGACTGCACGGCTCGCATCGACACCAAAACGTAATGCCGCTGTAGTGGTATCTTCACCATATGTTGCCAATAGAATCAGGCTGTCCGCGGCAGGTGTTTCTGCAGCATCAATCACTAAACCTTGCTCACGAATATAATCACGTAAGATGCTGGCATCTTGTTCACAATCCGCTTTAATCCCAACCGGACTAAATGCAGTAATTTCAGGCACTACTTGTGCAGGCGCTTCGTTGGTCTTTTGACCGTCTTGGTATTTATAGAAACCTTCACCGACTTTACGGCCCACTTTTTTACCCGCCAACATTTGACGCGTCAGCGCATGTGGGCGATAGCGGTCTTCTTGATAGAACTGGTTGAAAATCGATTCCATTACCGGATGCGAAACATCCAGTGCGGTTAAGTCAAATAACTCAAGTGGTCCCATACGGAAACCGGCACCTTCACGTAAAATACGGTCGATTTCAGAAACAGTGGCTACCCCTTCACCTAATACTTTTAAGGCTTCAGTACCATAGGCACGACCTGCATGATTAACGATGAATCCAGGGGTATCTTTAGTACGCACACCAAAGTGGCCCATACGCTGTGATAACTCTAGAAGATCAGCAATCACCTGCTCATCGGTTGCCAGACCGGCAATCACTTCCACAATTTTCATCAGTGGAACGGGATTGAAGAAATGGAAGCCCGCAAAACGCCCCTGATGCTCAAGATTGGCAGCAATTGCAGTCACTGAAAGTGACGAGGTATTGGTCGCTAAAATGGTATCTGGGGAAACAATCGTTTCAAGCTGTTTAAATAAGCCTTGCTTGATTTCCAGGTTTTCAATAATGGCTTCAACCACTAAATCGACACCCGCAATTTGTTCAATACTGTCGAGTACTTTAAAGCGAGCCAAGGTTTCATTCAGCACTTCTTCAGTGAATTTGCCTTTGGCTTGAAGTTTTTCCAGCATGGTTTTGAGCTTGGCCAAACCCGCTTCGGCAGCACCGGCTTTTGCATCAAACAACCGGACTTCAAGACCGGCTTGCGCTGCAATTTGCGCAATACCCATGCCCATGACACCGGTACCGATTAAAGCCATAGATTGAATGGTCATGTCTTATTCTCCAGTGTACTGTGCAGGACGTTTTTCAAAGAAAGCATTCACGCCTTCTTTCTGGTCTTTGGTATCAAATAGAATCTGGAATGCCTTTCGTTCAAGCGCTAGTGCACCCTGTAAAGATTGATCCTGACCCAGGTTGGTCACTTCTTTAATTTGCTGAACTGCAATTGGAGAAAAACCCGCAATGGTTTTAGCCAGTTTTAAGGCATGTGGAATGGTTTGCTCATCTTCCACGACTTCTGACACCAGGCCCATCTGGCTGGCTTCTGCCGCGCTAATGAATTTGCCTGACAAAACCAACAGCATGGTCTGGAATTTGCCAATTGCACGGAGTAAACGTTGTGTGCCACCTGCACCCGGCATCAGGCCCAGTTTTACTTCAGGCTGACCAAATTGAGCAGACTGACCGGCAATAATGATGTCGGCATGCATCGCCAGTTCACAGCCACCACCCA
>NZ_DJDC01000109.1:2189-2689 GCF_002430855.1 Acinetobacter sp. UBA5934
CCAGTTCACAGCCACCACCCAGGGCATAGCCATTTACAGCGGCAATAATCGGCTTACTGCAATCCACCAGGCTTTGCCAATATTGCTCGGTATGGCGTAAATACATTTGAGCTGTGGTCGCAGTGGTGAAATCTTTAATGTCAGCACCCGCCGCAAATACTTTTTCCCCGCCGGTCAATACGATGGCACGTACCGATGAATCCTGATTAAGCTGCTGAAAAGTTTCTGAAAGCGCCTGACGTAATTCCAGATTCAGTGCATTTCTTGCTTCCGGGCGATGAATTTCTACAATCGCCACGCCATCTTCTTGAATGGTGAGTTTCAATATTTGGGTGCTTTCCATAAACTTCTCATTTCGCAGTGCGGTACTTTATTTGCAATATACATAGTTTTATCAATCATTCAAGCCTATTTTATAGTATTTAAAATTTTTTATCGGGGTATAAATTTATTAAATATTAGATAAAATCAATAACTTAAATAAATTTTATTATTAAAAA
>NZ_DJDC01000025.1:0-15975 GCF_002430855.1 Acinetobacter sp. UBA5934
TCGCACACATGAATAACGTGGTTAAAATGACAACCTTTTTCCAGCGCTGTAAAGCCATCCAACCACCTGTTTATAAGAAAATTTTTATGATTTTAAAGTAATCAAATTACGACCTTTCATTTCTGCAGGTACAGGAATTTGCATGAGGTTCAACAATGTTGGAGCAACATCTGCAAGCACACCGCCTTCAGCAATGGTGGCAGAAGTCGGGCCGACATAAATAAACGGAACCAGTTCAGTGGTATGTTGAGTATGTACCTGACCACTTTGGTAATCCTGCATTTGCTCTACATTACCATGATCGGCGGTGATCAGCATATGGCCTTTTTGCGCCATGACTGCTTCATATACTCGGCCCAGGCAAGTATCTACTGCTTCAACAGCTTTCACTGCTGCATCGAATACACCGGTATGCCCGACCATATCACCATTGGCAAAGTTCACCACCAACAAGTCATATTCGCCTGAATTAATTGCAGCAACCAGTTCATCGGTCACTTCATAAGCGCTCATTTCAGGCTTAAGATCATAAGTCGCCACATTTGGTGATGGAATCAGAATACGCTTTTCACCCGGGTATTCATCTTCACGGCCACCGCTAAAGAAGAAAGTCACATGCGCATATTTTTCTGTTTCTGCAATACGCAGCTGTGTTTTACCCAAATCCGATAAGTATTCCCCAATCGAGTTTTTCAACGCTTCTGGCATATAGGCCACAGGCGCATCAATGGTCGCCTGGTAACGGGTGAGCATCACAAATTTAGCCAGGTTTGGAACCACTTTACGTTCAAAACCGGCAAAGTCCTTTTCCACAAAGGCTTTGGTAATTTCACGCGCACGGTCAGCACGGAAATTCATGAACACTACGCTGTCACCATCCTGGATTTTTGCCACATCACCAATACGGGTCGCTTTGACAAATTCATCAGACTCATCCGCCGCATAAGCCTGTTCTAAGCCTTCTACCGCTGTTGCCGCTGTACGTACGGCTTCACCTTCGGTCAATAGACGATAAGCCTGTTCAACACGATCCCAACGGTTGTCACGGTCCATAGCGAAATAACGGCCAATCATGGTCGCAATACGACCCTGACCTGGATATTGGGCAAATAATGCATCTAATCTTTCTAGAGATGGCTGCGCGCTTTTCGGCGGTGTATCACGGCCATCTAAAAATGCATGCAGATAAACTTTTGCACCGCGTTTTAATGCCAGTTCAGCCATAGCCACAATATGGTCTTCATGCGAATGTACGCCACCTTGTGACAATAAACCTAAAATATGCACTGCACCATTCGCAGCTTTGGCTTTTTCAACGGCATCGACCAGCACTTCCTGCTCAAAAAAAGCACCGGTACGAATATCTTTGGTAATACGGGTAAAATCCTGATACAGCACGCGACCTGCACCAAGGTTCATATGACCCACTTCAGAGTTGCCCATTTGACCATCAGGCAGGCCAACATCTTCACCTGAACCTGAAATCAAACCATGTGGATGCTTTTGTTGCATAGCAGTTAAATTTGGTCGTTTTGCTGCCAGGTAAGCATTGTCTTCGACCGCTTCGCGATGACCCACACCATCCATAATTACCAATACGTGAGGGATTTTGCCAGCAGTTGCATCCGTCATAATGAACACTCTTTTGTTTACAATTTCATCGTTATATCTTACCGAATTTTCGGTCAAGACTCTATGTGCAGATCATGACTAAAGCTGATCATGCACCTTGTTTTTATCACTGTAGGGTCTGCTAGCGTGCGCGTCGTAGCAAATAACCACCGATCAGCATCATCAGCACAATCGGCACAAACACGAACCAGGCCGGTGATGGGGAATAGACCAGACTTGCATAGCCCAAAAAGTCCTGTAGATAGAAGAATCCCAGGCCAATAAATAAGGCAATGACCAGACGGAAACCCATCGACTGTTGGCGTAAAGGGCCAAAAATAAAGGAACAGGCAATCAGCACCAAGGCAATCAGTGCAAATGGTGAACCGACTTTTTGCCAGAATGCCAGCCTGTAGGTTTTCGGAATCTGGCTATATTCATGCATATAACTCATGAAACTGACCAACTGACTTGGCGATAGCTCTTCCGGGTCAAGCGTGACCATATGCACATATTTCGGTTGCAAAGCCAAAGACAGAGGAAGCTGTTCTGCTCTCACCAGCGAAGCATTGCCTTGCGGCAGAATATCCATCTGTGAAGTGGTTTGTAGATCCCAACTGCCATCTTTTACAAACTGGCCTTTTTCTGCAACCAGCACACCTTTTAATTGATAATCGTCATTAAAATCAACCAACTGAATGTAATTTAGCTGGCCTTTGGCATTGGCATAATCAATATAAATAAAGCGCTGGCCTTCACGGGTCCAATAGCCTCTCACCTCACCCAATGAACTGACACTGCGGTGATCTTTGACGCTTTTGGCCTGCTCATTGGTATAGGGAATGACCCATTCACTGAGTACAAAGGATAAAACCACCAGAATCAGCGCTGAACGAATCACCCAGCCGACAATGCGCCATAAGCTCACCCCGACCGAGCGCATCACCACCAATTCACTATTGGAAGCCAACGTGCCTAAACCCAGCACAGCACCAATCAGGGCAGAAATAGGCAATATTTCATACAGATAACGCGGTGCACCCCACAATACATAGACAAAAGCCTGCCAGGCACCATAGTTTTCATTCAGTGAACCCAATTCACCCAAATAGGTAAACAATACTTGTAAAACTGAAAGTACTGCTGTGGCACCCAACATTGCTAAGGCAGTCGTTTTGGTCACATGTTTCGCAATAATTCGACGTGCTAACATTTTAAGACCTCGCCTGCTGAATTCGTTTCTTGATTTTCGGTGCCAGTTTCTGTTTCCGGGAAAACAGTGCTGCGGTAATAGCATAGACCATCAAAACCACAGGATACGCCCAGATCCCCATTTCATCTTTACTGACCCGGGTTTTAACTGCCATCAAGGCTACAATCAAACTGGAAAAAATCAGTAAAGCCGGGAACAGTTTTAAATAACGGCCTTGACGCGGACTGACCTCACAAAGCGCAATTGCCAGTATTAAAGCAGCCACAATAGAAAATGGCACGAAGATCCGCCAGCCCAGTTCGCTTGCGACCACAGGATCATTACGGTTGTTCCAGAGTTTTGAAATCGGTAGCGCTTCTACTTCAGAACTTTCAAACTTGGCTTCCTGATCACTTTCCAGGCGTAAACGGTAAGACTGAAATTCAGCCTGGGTGTATTTTGGTGTTCTCGGGAAAATTTCATAACGGCGTCCCTGAACCAAATCGACAATACTGGCCGTTTCGTCAGGAGCTTCCACACGGGTGGCTTCTTTGGCCAAAATCATGATGTCAGGTTGACCGGGTTTTTCGGCACGCTGATAGAAAAACACGTCTTTCAGATTACGACGGTCTTCCGACAAATCACCAGCATAAATAGTATAAGGGCCTGAGGAAATAAATTCTTTAGGACGAACCAGGTCAAACCCGGTTCTTACCGCCTGCTTGGTGGTCAGTGCTTCAAACTGGCGAATACCCCAAGGAGACATCCAGATCATTAACACCGTTTGCACAGCAAGAAAAGCCAATGTTAACGGAATGAGTAAACGCCCCAGCTGGTTACGGCTGATACCACTACCATTCAATACCGCCATTTCATGATCGACATAGAGACGACCCAGCACCAGCATCAAGCCAATAAAAAAGCCGAGTGGAAGAATTAAAGTTAAAAATTCTGGCAGTCGATAGCCAATAATGCTGAACAAAATACTGGCATCTAAACGGCCTTGTGCCGCTACACCAAAGTACTTGATCAGTCGACCACCCATCATGATTAAGGTCAATAAAGCAATCACTACCAAGGAGGTAGACAGCACTTGCTTGACCAGATAACGCCGAATAATCAAATTAATTCTTCCAAAAAAAGGGCAAATAAAAACTAGCGCTAGTTTACCCGAATGGTGAAAATATAAAACCTATACTGTTGTTGCGCATTGAAACTCTATTCATAGAAATGTTTCAATGGTTTAATGGTTTGCAATCTTTCAAAGGCATGAATACAAAACATGAAACTGACAATTAATACGTCATTCCAAGAGAATGCATCTAGCCCATATTTGTTGATATTAGTTGATTCTGAGCAGTTGCAAAAGGTCTCTACAACTTATCAAATCAATGATTTAAATAGTTTAGTCGAAGCAGCACAATTCAAAGCGAGCCTAGGCGAATCTTTACCCCTGATCGGGAAAGTAGCGGCATGTCTGAATACCACGCTGATTGGCCTGGATAAAGCAGCTGAAATTCAGCCGGCTAAATTAGCAAAAATTGCACAAACCATTATCAAAGCGTCACAAAAAAAATTCAAACAGATCAGCATTGATATTTCTGCTCTCGCTCCAGAGCAGCATTATTTATTTGCACTGGCGCTGACTCAGGCAAGTTACGCCTTTGATGAATACAAATCCAAGAAAAATGAATTTGTGCTTGAACAAATTCAGCTGATTGCTGCAAACAGTAGCTTAACCCCGCAGCAGTTAAGTTTGATTCATGCAGTGCAATCCGGTCAGAACCTGGCCCGTGATTTAGGCAACCGTCCAGGCAATATCTGTTTTCCTGAATATCTGGCAGAACAGGCCCAAGCCTTGGCTGCAGAATATCCGGACTTGCTGAAAGTGACGGTAATCAATGAACAGCAAATGGCAGACTTGGGCATGAATGCCTTCCTTGCCGTGAGCAAAGGTTCAGACCGTCCAGGTCGTGTAATTACCCTTGAATATAAAGCTCATACCGAACAAGCGCCTGTTGTACTGGTCGGTAAAGGCGTAACCTTTGATACAGGCGGTATTTCACTCAAGCCGGGTCTGGGCATGGATGAAATGAAATTCGACATGTGCGGCGCAGCATCAGTACTGGGCACCATGCGTGCGCTGTGCGAATCTAAACTACCGATTCATGTGGTCGGTGCCATTGCCGCGGCTGAAAATATGCCTTCAGGTCATGCCACCCGTCCGGGTGATATCGTGACCACCATGAGTGGTCAAACAGTGGAAATTTTAAATACCGATGCCGAAGGCCGTTTGGTGCTATGCGACACCCTGACGTACATCAAGCGTTTTAATCCGGCGCTGGTGATTGATATTGCAACCTTGACCGGTGCCTGTGTAGTCGCTTTGGGTTCAGTATTGTCAGGTTTATTTACCCCGGATGACGAATTGGCTGCTGAAATTACCGCTGCCGGCCAGGCTTCTTTTGACCGGGTATGGCGCATGCCGGTAATTGACGACTATCAGGAACAGCTGGATTCGCCATTTGCCGATATTGGCAATATTGGTGGACCTAAAGCCGGTTCTGTGACTGCTGCATGTTTCTTGCAACGTTTTACCCGTGAATATCGCTGGGCACATCTAGATGTTGCCGGTACCGCGTGGAACTCAGGTACAGCCAAAGGTGCAACCGGTCGTCCAGTGCCATTACTGGTTCAGTTTCTGGCTAATCGTGTGCAGTCGAATGGCTAAAGTCAGCTTTTACCTGTTTGAAAAAAGCAATGAACGGCAAGTGCAAAGCACTTGCCGTTTGTGCCGCAAGATTCTGAAACAGCCTGCACAGATCTGGCTGTATTGCGAAAATATTGACTTGCAACAGCAGCTTGATGAACAATTGTGGAGTTTTGATCCCAGCAGTTTTATTCCTCATGGCATTGATCAGGAAAATGCCACGATTTGCATTTCATCCCGTTTGCCGGAACAATCGGACTGGATCGTGTTTAATTTTAACAATCAAGCCCTTGAACAGATTAATAAATTTAGTCACATTATAGAAATCATCGAAAATAATGAATCGGCAAAACAACTGGGTCGTGAAAAATTTAAGCAATATCGACGCTTAGGTATTGAGCCACAAACGTTCAAGCTTTAACCGATCAATTGAAATAAGGAGTGATGTGGTGGCATTAAATGTCGGTCAAGATTTTAAACAGCGCTGGTTAAACGTACCTGAAGCTGTTCGTCAGGCATTTATAGATGACCTACACCGCGTCTGCAATGTCCTCAAACCTGAAACCAATATTCATAAGTGGCTGGAAAAAGACAAAGAAGCCCAGCAGCAATCTTATGAAAAAATTGAACGTGCGTATGTCGAACGAAAAGCTCAGCTGATTGAAGAAGCGCGTATGCGCAAGCAGCGTGCTTTAGAACAGTCGCTGGAAAATAAGCGTGCCGAGCAGGCGGCTTATGCACAGGCATTACAGTTAGATGAAGAAAGACAGTTTGCCGAACAAGTTCATACCCTGGCTTTTATGCGTCAAAATATAGAACGTGAAACCCAAATCTATACCGCGCGCTATCATAAGAATCCGGAAGGCAGTGCCATGAACTTTGCCAAAGGCATGCGATCGATTCCGGATACGAAAATATTATCGGAACTGGAAAGTGTGCGTTTACGTCTGGAACTGGAAGCTGAAACGCTGATTGAGCAAGCGGTGACGGTATTCCGCGCCAAGCTACTTCAGGCCAGTCAGGAAGAAATTGAATATATTTTAAAACATTCCAATTTATCTACCGATAAACCTGCGTCTTAAGGTTTGGTCATGCTGGTTTGAGGCATTTTTTAATGTTATTGCTATGATAAAAACAGTCCATTTCGGTGGACTTTTTATTGAGCTCATTATTTGAAATGACTATTGAACCTCACTTTAAACTACTAAAATTAAAACAAGTCCACGGCGAGACCCAGCATATTGCCTGCCCCATAGCCGATTCCCAGTAGTACCGCAATCCAGATTAAACCGCCGGCCACGTTATACAGCATAAAACTCAGGATATTCATATGCCCTGCCCCTGCAGCAAAGGGTGCAAAGGAACGGACAAAAGGCACAAAGCGGGCCACCAGAATGGTTTTACCACCATGCTTGGTAAAATAATGGTTGGTTTTCAGGATATATGCCGGTTTTAAGAAGCGGGAATGTTCATGGAAAAATTTAAAGCCCAAAATCTTCCCGGTATAGTAATTGACGATATAACCCAATACCGCAGCTATAAATAGCAACAGTCCCATGGTGTTTAAATGGATCACATCTGTGGTTGAGCAGAGGGCACCAATTGCAATCAGTAGGCTGTCCCCCGGCAAGAAGAACATAAACACAGAACCGGTTTCTGCAAAGATAATCAGAAATAAAATGGCATAGATCCATAGACCATACTGATCCAGTAAAGTCGGTAACCATTGTTCGATATGCATTATAAAATCAAGCATTTACCGATACCCTTTGCCATCTTGATATGTGCATCACAGATTAAAAACCATCGCTCATCAATAAAAAAACAGCCTGACTTTTCAATCAGACTGTTCTCTATTCTAGGGACTTTTACTTCAAGAAGCCATTTTCTGCTAAAAATGCCATGCTCAATTTAGACTGTTCCTTGACTTCAGCGGCTTTATCACCCAGCATTAAACGCTCGATATAACGCGCCAACACATCCACTTCCAGATTCACTTTTGCCCCGGTTTTCCAGGTGCCAATATTGGTTCGTTCAGCCGTATGTGGAATCAGATTCAGACTGATAATATTGCCACGTAAATGGTTAATGGTCAGGCTAATGCCGTCCACGGTCACCGAGCCTTTTTCGGCCAGATATTTGGCAATTTCTGCCGGTGCCGTCACTTCATAATAAATAGAACGGGCATCTTTACGTACCAGTGTAATTTCACCGACTGCGTCGACATGACCACTAACAATATGTCCGCCAAAACGGGTGGTTGGCAACATGGCTTTTTCCACATTGACCGGCTGACCGACTTTCCAGGTACCAAGTGTCGTACGGTTTAAACTTTCGCGCGAAACGTCAGCAGCATACCAGTTATCACCCCATTCAATCACGGTCAGGCAAATACCATTGGTAGCAATTGAATCACCTAAATGCACATCAGACATGTCGAGATCAGTGCCAATACGCAAACGTACATCACCGCCTACGCTTTGCAAGCTTTCCACTTTACCTAAACTTTCAATAATGCCTGTAAACATAACTTTTTCTCTAATTCTGTCGTTGTTTTACCACAATGCCAGTTGTGTACTTACACCGGTCGTATCTACACCACCCAGTTCAGCAAAATGATACAGCTGACCCAACAGTTGGCGCAGTGGCGGACCCGATTTGGCATGCGTATCGGTAATCACAATAAATTCTAGCACACGTGCACGTTCTGACTGGCGCTGCTTGCTGACCCGATAACGCGGTACGTCTTGCGTCAATAAGGTTACGCGACCACGTTTTAAGTTGGCCTGCAGCAAATCGCCTGCTTCAATATTACCATCGGTCGAATAGCTGGTCAGAATATAACGTGCATTAATGGTTGCCAATAATTTTTCATAAGCTTCTTTGGCATGCTTGGAAGAATTGTACTGGCTCGGACGTTCTTTACGCCATGCACGGTCAATCCCGCTTTTAAAGCCTTTGGTGTCGGGACTCGGTAAATCGACCTGATCCCACAGCGTCAAGGCATTCAATACATGATAGTTACTGCTATAGGCATGCTGGTTATAAGGCGGATCCAGATAAGCCACATCCACTTCAAAATTACTCATCTGGTTAGCAAGATGCTGTGCATCAACACACCACATCTCTGCGGCCGGTTTTTTCGGCTCACCAATCTCGCAGAAACGGCTTGGGGTCAGCCAGAGCAATGATTCAATTCGCTCCAAAGCAGTTTGGGTTTTACCGCCCCAGCCATGGTGGAAACTTTTGAATACTCCTGAAGTATTACTGACAAAACTGGCTGAATACAGCAAAGGTGCAAGTAAGGCCGACATCTCGACATCATCAATCGCGCCTTGTGCCTGCCAGGTTGCAATCTGCTGGCGGATGGCATCAATGCGCATCCCGTTACGGCGTTTAAAGAATAAACGGTCGCGGGTCGGATCATAGATTTCATCATTGCGTGGACACAGGTTATGCGTCACCCAACCTTTCACTTCAGGCAAACGGTTCAGATAATCAATAGCTTTTTGATACCCACCCAGCTCTTTAAATGCCGGCGCTTCAACACAAGATAAAATCGCACTGTTTAACGCATGACTATATGGTTCCCAGTCATTGGCAATGACCCGATAACCATTTTGCCGCGCCAGACGCGAAACCACCCCAGAACCGGCAAAAAAGTCGGCAAAAATAGGCGCACGGCCCTTATGGGTATTTAAGGTTCCCGTGCTCTCAAGCGCTTCCAAAATCAGATGCAATAAACGGCGTTTATTCCCCAAATAGGGAACGAGCTGATTGAAAAGGTATTCATCTGTGGTACGTGCTGAATGACGACGTTTATGATAAACCGAAGACTCTGAATTCATACTGTCTCTTGAGAAGGGATTAACCTTAAGCGCACATCATTCCCGACTTGGGTCAGGTCTATGAGCTTAAATCGAAGTTGCTCTGCCATACGGTCAAATTCCGCATTAAACATCGCACGAGCTGTTTGACCTAAAAAGGTCGGTGCAACATAGCTGATCATTTCATCGACCAAATGCTGCTGCAAAAAGGCCGTGGATAATGTTGCCCCTGCTTCCACCAGCACATCATAAATCTGATGCTGGGTAGATAAGGTCTGTAGCAAGTCTTTTAAAGGCTGTACGGGCAATTGTAGCACGCCTAAATCGACAAGTTCCTGACGCAGCGGTCCCATCACTATGACCGTTTCGGGTTGCTGCAGTATTTTTGCAGTCAGCGGTAAACGCCCTTGGCGATCCAGTATCAGACGTTTGGGCTGAACGATGGTGGCGATGTCTGCAACACCATTGAGCTGACGCACATTCAGCTGACAATCATCCGCCAGAACTGTTTCAATGCCAGTAATTACGACACCGGAAATGGCACGCCAGTGCTGTACATCCTGACGGGCCTCGCTTCCAGTAATCCATTTCGACTCACCCGAGGCCATAGCGGTACGCCCATCCAGACTGGACGCCACTTTTAGACGTACATAAGGCATGCCGCTGGCCATGGCTTTTAAAAAACCGCGATTGAGCTGTGCTGCATCCTGTTCACAGATACCCATTTCAACTGCAATGCCAGCATCTTTTAGAATTTGTACACCCTTGCCAGCCACCAGCGGATTGGGATCTGGACAGGCCACAATGACTTTCGCTACCCCTGCTTCAACCAGACCTTTAGCACACGGCGGGGTACGGCCATAATGTGCGCAAGGCTCCAAAGTCACATACGCTGTTGCACCCTGGGTGTGTTTACCGGCCTGACGCATGGCAAACACTTCGGCATGCGGCTGTCCTGCTTTAGGATGAAAGCCCTCACCCACCAATTGACCATCTTTAACAATGACACAGCCAACATTCGGATTGGGCTTAGTTGAATATTGTCCAAGTTGTGCTAACTCAATCGCACGTTGCATCCAGAGCTGATCTGACTGAATGGAATCTTGTTTTAACTCGGACATTGCATGGCTCTTGGAAAATAAAATTTTAGTGTTCGCGCTGTTGCATCTGTTCAATTTGACGACGAAAGGCTTCCACATCCTGGAAATCTTGATAGACCGAGGCAAAACGGACATACGCCACATGATCGAGGGCAAATAAAGCCTGCATGACAATTTCACCAATGGTCCGGGATTTTACATCTCGTTCACCTAAACGGCGAATCTGCAACTGGATATCGCTCAGTACTGTCTCAATCTGCTCTTGGGTCACCGGTCTTTTTTGCAAAGCATGCATCAGCGAACGACGCATTTTTGCTTCGTCAAACGGTTCACTCTTACCATCAGATTTAATCACCCGTGGCATCACCACTTCATAGGTTTCAAAGGTGGTAAAACGTTCTCCGCAGCTGATACATTCACGACGTCGACGAATCTGGCAGCCTTCGGCAGCCAAACGCGAATCAATCACTTTACTATCTGCAGCGTTGCAAAATGGACAATGCATAGCGGTTTAATTGAACAAATCAAATCGGATTTAGAGTGTAGCAAAAATTCTGTGCTTTGTAGAGGCTTACGCAAGATATGGAAAAAAAACAGCCCTTCCGGGCTGTTTCACACAATATATTGATTATGTCGTTTAGTGTTTATTCTACTCGTTCGCCATGTTGACTTAAGTCTAGACCCATACGTTCGTCATCATTGGCAACACGGATACCAATCACCAGATCAATCACTTTCAGAATGATGAAGGTCAATACTGCAGAGTAAGCGATGGTTGCCAGGACACCTTCAAGTTGTACCCATAATTGATGCATCATATCTGTCGGTACTTTATCGCCCATGATGAATTCACTGGCAAATACAGCAGTCAGGATTGCACCGACAATACCACCTACACCATGCAGACCAAAGGCATCCAAAGAGTCATCTGCTTTAAGTGCACGTTTAAGCGCTGTAATGCCCCAGAAGCAGACTACACCACCAATCAGACCCATGGCTAAAGCACCACCTACAGTCACGAAACCTGCTGCTGGTGTAATCACCACCAGACCGGCAACTGCGCCAGATGCACCGCCCAATACAGACGCTTTACCACGAATCACTTTTTCAGTAATTAACCAGGAGATTGCAGCAGCCGCAGCAGCAACTTGAGTCACCACAAGTGCATAACCTGCTGAACCATTTGCACCGAGTGCAGAACCACCATTGAAACCGAACCAACCCACCCAGATTAAGCTAGCACCCACTACAGTCAATGCCAAGTTATGCGGAGCCATTGATTCACGGCCCAAGCCCATACGTTTACCCAGCATGTAAGCAGCAACCAAACCTGCAACACCCGAGTTGATATGTACAACAGTACCGCCAGCGAAGTCTAATGCGCCGTCATTGCCTAACCAGCCGCCACCCCATACCCAGTGGGTAATTGGCGCGTAAACAATCACACTCCAAAGCGTAATGAATGCAACGAAAGCACCAAATTTCATACGTTCTGCAATCGAACCGGTAATAATAGCTACAGTAATGATGGCAAAAGTCATTTGGAAAATGACAAATAGAATTTCTGGAATGGTTCCGGTTAAGGCATCTGTGGTAATTCCAGAAAGCATGACTTTATCCAGATTACCAATGAAAGCATTACCGCTACCAAAAGCCAGGGTATAACCAATCACCACCCAGGTAATACTGACAATGGCTGCAGCAACAAAGCTATGTGCCATAGTGCCTAGAACGTTTTTCTTACGCACCATACCGCCGTAGAATAATGCGAGGCCTGGAATAGTCATGAGTAAAACCAGTGCTGTAGATACTAAAATCCACGACGTGTCACCTGTATCTAATTTTGGTTCTTCTTCGGCAGGTGCTGGTGTTTGTTCAGCTGGAGCAGGCGCCGCAGCTAATTCAGAATTTGTTGTTTCAGTAGTTTCAGTGACTACTACATTTTCAGAAGGAGTGGATGCTGCTGTTAGCGCTTCTTCAGCCCATGCAACAGAACCACCTAAAAGTGCGCCAGATAAACTCAGCGCAATCAGCATTTTTTTCATTCGTATCCCCCAACCTAGTTTTTTTGAGTTACTAGCTACTCAGCAAACTTCATGCCAAATTAAACAGCATCTGCACCTGTTTCACCGGTACGGATACGGATGACTTGTTCTAAATTAGTAACGAAAATTTTACCGTCACCAATTTTACCTGTGCTTGCCACGCGAGTAATCGATTCAATCACTGAATCAACCATTTCATCGCTAATCGCGATTTCAATTTTTACTTTAGGCAGAAAATCAACAACATATTCTGCACCACGGTAAAGTTCAGTATGACCTTTTTGACGACCAAAGCCTTTGACTTCAGTTACAGTGATCCCTTGAACACCAATGTCAGAGAGTGCTTCACGCACATCGTCTAATTTAAAGGGTTTTACAATTGCAGTTACGAGCTTCATGTTTTGTTTTCCTTCGGCTTCTTTCACCAGTAAGGTTTTATGTTCAAATTTCGTGCCAAAAATTCTAAGGTTGGGGGGAATAGAAATTTCGACACGAGTTTTCTTTATAACCTATTTTATACTTTTACATGAAGTCTGAGTTTTAAAAAGTAGACATTTTTACTATAAAATTAACGATTTTACATATCAGATAAAGCGGTATCCGGTCGTGTAGGGCTATGGTCCAGGTAGGAGCAATGTTACACTACAGCCACTTCTCCATCCTTATATGGACACTGCAATGATTGAAACCTTATTACAAGCCATCATGGAACAACTCGATCAACCGAAAAAAGATATTGAACATAATTTACGGGCCTTGCTGAATGAAGCAGTCAGCAAGATGGATCTGGTTTCCAAAGATGAAATTGAACGTCAACGTACCGCATTAAATAATGCCAACCTACGCTTGAATGAACTGCTTAAACAAGTTGAAGCTTTAGAAATTAAAATCAAGAATAATAAATAAGCACTTTTTTAGTGCATAAAAAGACCAAAAACGATTAAAAATAACGCACTACAATGGAACAATAATAAATGTCTTTTGCGAAAATTTACACTCGAGGTCTGCTTGGACTTCATGCGCCTTTAATTGAGGTGGAAGTTCATGTCAGTCAGGGTTTACCTTCTTTAACCATTGTCGGACTTCCTGAAGCAGCAGTCCGTGAAAGTAAGGACCGGGTACGTTCGGCCATTATCAATAGTGGTTTCCAGTTTCCCACCAAACGTCTCACCATCAATTTAGCGCCTGCAGACTTGCCTAAAGATGGCTCACGCCTGGATTTGCCCATTGCTTTAGGAATTCTGATTGCCTCAGGGCAACTGCCTGAAAATGTGACCGATCAGCTGGAATTTATTGGTGAACTGGCGCTGGATGGTCAGCTTCGTCCCATCAGCGGCATTTTAAGTATTGCCATTGCCTGCCAGCAGTCTGGACATCAACTGATTTTGCCAGAACAGAATGCTCCGGATGCTTCACAATTGCCCAATTTTGAAGTATTTGCAGCCCATCATTTGAAAGATGTCTGCGAACATTTATCCAAGCAACATCCGCTGCCACAGTATCAGGCCAACACTACCAGTCCTATAGACCAATACAAATTTGATTTAGCCGATGTCAAAGGTCAATTGCGGCCACGGCGTGCTTTGGAAATAGCAGCGGCCGGCGGCCATTCCTTATTGTTTAAAGGCCCGCCGGGTACTGGAAAAACCCTGTTGGCTTCACGACTGGCCAGTATCTTGCCACCGTTGGACATGCAGGAAAATTTAGAAGTAGCCAGTATTTATTCAGTGGCAAATAGCTCGCATCCCTTTGGACAGCGCCCTTTTCGTGCGCCACATCATACCGCCTCTGCGATTGCCTTGGTCGGTGGCGGTTCACATCCCAAACCTGGGGAAATTACCTTGGCCCATTTGGGCGTACTGTTTTTAGATGAGCTGCCCGAATTTGATCGCAAAGTCTTGGAAGTGTTAAGGCAACCGCTGGAATCGAAAGAAATTGTCATTTCTCGGGCCTCTAGACAGATTACCTTTCCGGCAAACTTTCAACTGATTGCAGCAATGAATCCCTGTCCTTGCGGCTATGCGTTTAATCAGGATATTCGCTGTCAATGTTCAGCAGATGCGATTAAACGTTACCAGAACCGGATTTCAGGTCCACTCCTGGATCGGATTGACCTGCATATTGATGTGCCGCCTTTACAAGCGCATGAATTACAGGATAGCTCACCAGTTGAAAATTCACAGACAGTACGGCAACGGGTGATTCAGGCCTATGAACAGCAAATCCAACGACAAAAATGCCTGAATCATGCTTTAACGCCGCAACAGCTGGAACAGTTTGCCTCTCTCGATGCGCAGGCACAGAAAATTATGGAAATGGCACAGCAACGCTTAAACCTGTCTGCCCGGGCTTATCATCGGGTCTTACGTGTCGCACGAAGCATTGCCGATTTATCGCAGCATGCTGACATTCAAAGCCAGCATTTAACTGAAGCTTTGTCCTATCGGACGCAACAGGGCTAATCGAAATGCATAATTTACTTATTCGTAGTGAAAATCCGGCTGATCATGCTGCAATTAGCCAGGTGATTGAACAGGCATTTAAAAAGCAACCCTATTCCAGTCATCACGAACAGTTCATTGTCGCTGCACTGCGCAAGGCCAATGCACTGACCATTTCTTTGGTCGCTATTTTAAATCAGCATATTGTCGGACATGTGGCAATCTCACCTGTGCAAATTTCTTCAGGTGTACCGGGTTGGTATGGCTTGGGTCCGGTCGCGGTTTTACCCGAATGGCAACTGCAAAGGATCGGTTCAGCACTCATCCAGGCTGCTTTGGTTCAATTAAAAGCTCATGCAGCAAAAGGTTGTGTGGTTTTAGGTGATCCGGATTTTTATGCCGAATTTGGCTTTAAAGCCGCGCCTGAACTTATTTTAGAAAACACCCCACCCGAATATTTTCAAGCGTTGGTTTTTGAGGGAAATTTTCCACAAGGTACTGTGACTTATCATGAAGCTTTTAATGCAAGCTCCTAATATTGAATCAAATAAAAAGCGATTCACAAGAATCGCCTTTTAGTATTCATTAACTTAGAAGCTGTATGATAAGCCCAGTACCACTTTATTTTTTTGCTTGGTATCCAGACGGTCATAACCACCTAGAATATAATCTAGGCTCATAGTAGCGCCACTGTCAGCAAGAGGATGACTTAACCCTACAGTGAAATGACGGAAACCAAAAGTTTCGGTCGTACCTTCTTCAGGAATAAAATCACCTGCGCTATCGTTATAGTAGTAAAGACCTAGCTTGGTATTCAAAGTAAAATCACGCGGCAATCCGTAACTATAGCTGCCCAAGAAATAGGTATCACCTGTATTACCCCAAGTTGTATCCTCAAGCAAAGTTTGCGCGGTAATACCAAGACCCTTATAATTCAAGCCCAACATGGTTTCGAAACCATTTGCATCACTTGTACCTAAGTCATAATAATAATAATAAGTAAAACCGAGTGTATAGCCTAGATCTTCAGTGATTGCTCCTTTATAACC